>NZ_CP070352.1:1622500-1791989 GCF_016919405.1 Ensifer sp. PDNC004 | reverse complement strand
TCGCCCTGCATGGTGCGGCCCGTTACGGCAAGATTCCATGCCGGGCTGCATGATCTAGCGGGTCGCCAATGACCCGGCTGCGTCATGCAGCGATCGAGAGCTGGTGCAGTCCACTTGGCCGATAGGCGCCGCGCTGCCCGCGAGACAGGATACTGGAGGCCCCCATGACCACAGTCGCCCGGACAGATGTCTGCGTCATCATTGCTGCAAAGAATGCCGAGGCGACCATCGCCCGTGCTGTCGCGTCGGCGCTGGCCGAACCGGAAACCGCCGAAGTGATCGTGGTCGACGACGGGTCCAACGATCGGACCGTCGCTGCAGCGCGGTCTGCCGACGACCATCGCGGTCGACTGACGATCGCACGCTTCGAAAGCAATCGCGGCCCTTCAGCGGCCCGCAACCATGCGATCGCCATCAGCCGCTCCCCGGTTCTGGCGATCCTCGACGCCGACGATTTCTTTCTGCCGGGCAGGCTCGGCCGGCTGCTCACAGAAGACCAATGGGATTTCATCGCCGACAACATCGCCTTCATGGGCGAGGCCGCAGCGACTGGTGTGGCTCCAAGGGTCGATGACTTCCCGCCACGGCCGCGCCTTCTCAGCCTCATTGATTTCGTCGAGGGCAATATCTCGCGGCCGGGCGTGAAACGCGGCGAGATCGGCTTCCTGAAGCCGCTGATGCGCCGCCGCTTCCTCGACGAGCATGGCATCCGCTATCAGGAGGCGCTTCGGCTTGGGGAGGATTACGACCTCTATCTTCGCGCGCTGGCCAAGGGCGCGCGCTACAAGGTCATTCAAAGCTGCGGCTATGCGGCGATCGTACGCGGCAATTCGCTGAGCGGCAGCCACCGGACCGAGGACCTCAAGCGCCTCTACGAGGCCGACCGCGTCGTCCTTGCCGCAAACGACCTTGACGGTGAAGCGGCGGCTGCCGTGCGACGGCACGAGCGTCACGTGCGTGGCCGCTACCAGCACCGCCACTTCCTCGACCTGAAGAACGAACGCGGCGCAATGGCCGCAATCGGCTACCTGATGCGCAGCCCAGGCGCCGCACCTGCCGTGACCGCCGGCATCTTCGCAGACAAGACGGAACGTTTCAGGCCACGCCAGGATGCGGTGCCGAGCAGCGGTGCGTCCGTGCGTTACCTTCTGCCCGTCGGCGCCGAGCACGCGGGCTAGCAGCAAGCTCTCCGCCGCCGCGCCGAACCATCGTGGGTGGAAAACGCTCCGGCATCCAATCCGGAGCGTCGTTTGCGACGTGCTAGAGGTAGGCGCGCCGCACCGCGGCCAACGCCTCCTGGAAGCGTTCCTTGCGTTCCGCAAGCCGGCTGTCGCTGCTCAATTGCGGCGCCACCCGGGTCGCCTGCCACAGTGCCAGCGTCGACGGCGCCGCGAGAACCTGCTTGGCAGCGCTGCGCAAGAACGTCTGACGCGGTTCTCTGGTCGCAACCATTACCTCGTCGTCAACGGATCGCAGGTTCGCAGCCTCCGGCACGGTCTGCGCCTCGAAGCCCATGCCCCAGAAACGCGCGCCCTTGATCATCGCTTCGGTACGGCTGGAAACCGGCACATGGCGGGGACGGTATTCGACACCGACGGTTTTTGCCCAGTCGTTCCACTTGAAGCTGTTGATGCTTTCGGATGTCGTCACCGCCACCCAGGGAACGCGGAATGCGTCGGCGAGAATCGCCCCGTGCATCGATTCGGCCACGATGAACTCCGATTGCGCGATCTCGCGGATCACGTTCTTGGCCTCTCCGCGCGGGTCGATGTAGTGCAGGCCGACGGTGCCGCAGGTGACAGGCCACATGCCGGCGATCGCACTTTCCCAATGGGGAATGAAACTGCGCTTGTACAGTTTCGGCAGGCCCTGGAATTCCGGCATGTCGGCGACCATGACCGCAGGATCGACAATGCCGCGCTCCGGCGCAAGGCCGATCTTTTCGGCCGTCAACGGCCCGCGCACGCAGCGAAGATCCCATTCGGCGGCATCGCGCATGTCCGGCAAGGTGCCGTAGCCGAAACCACTGCCGATCACGAGTTTGCGGACGCCGTCGGGCAGAAGCGCACGGTTGAGCACCGTGCCAACGCCGACGAGGAGGATGTCGTCATGGACATCGCGAAAACCCGGCAGCAGGAAATCCCAAAGCCAGAGGTTGAGGTCGTCGCCGAAATTGCCGTGCTGAGATTCCCAATAATAGGGCTTCATGGGCGGTCCCTTCTTTCAGAATGCGAGATAGGTTCGATGCCGCGCCTGGCGGCCTTGTTCTTCCTCCAAAGGAGTTTCTGTCCAGATCAGCGTGAACGGGAGAACTTGCCGACGGCAAGCTCGAATGCGCTCTGCAACAGCTTGGGATCGCGCAAGACCCAACGCGCCAGCAGCCGGAACTGCGGCGACTTGCGCCGCTTCAGACGGCGCGCCTGGCTCCAGAGCGCCTGGCGCCGGGCCGTATGCTGGTAGGACTGGATCGACGCGACGGCCGATGGCTTGCGCGAAAGCCGGTGCTCCAGCGTTTCGAGGGCAACGAAGGTGTTGAACTGCTGCTGCAGGAACTGTGGAGAATCGTTGTCGATCGAGTGGAAGATGTTGATGCCCTCCCCGCGCACGGCGCCGGCCGCATCGCAAAGCACGACACGGCTTGCCGCCAGAATGCAGTCGCAGAAGAACAGCACGTCCTCGGCCGCAAGACGCAGCTCTGCGTCAAAGCGCACCGTCTCGAAAAGCTTGCGGCCAATCACCATGCAGGAGAGGTGCAGGAAGCTCCAGTTCCGCAGCATGACATTGGAAAGATCGGGAATTTCCACGACAAGCGGGCTTTCCTGCAGGCGCACGACCGTATCGCTTGCCTCGAGATCGGCGATGCCGAAATGGTAGTAGAATGCCTCGCCGCCTGTTATTGACGCCCAGTAGCCGTCAGCGCCAAAGCGGCTCATGCTGTCGACGGCATTCTGGAGATGATCGGTGGTCCAGATGTCGTCGGAATCGAGGAACGCGGCGAACGCCGAGTCGGCCGGAACGTTGTCGAGCCCGGTGTTGCGCGCACCGCCGGGACCCTTGTTTTCCTGACGGATGACCGTCAGACGCGCCCGCTCGCTATCAGCAAGCGGGCTCAACTCCTCATCGATCGGGTAAGGAGATTGATCGTCTATCACCAGGACATGGAAGTCTTGATAGCTCTGGGCAAAGACGGACGCGAGCGCGCGCCGAAGAATACCCGGCTCCTTCTGATAGTAGGGAATAATAACAGTCAGCTTCGCCATCTTTTCGCCCCTGCGGTTTCTCTAAAAGAGTAGTGCGTGGTCTCCTCCCACCGGGTCGCGACCTCTAATCTAGCGCTTGCCCTTTGTCGGAAATCCTTCAAAGGCATCACGGGATGCTCACATGCCTTCAAACGTAAACGCCAAGTCTGTGACTCGGAACGTCGGCTGGAGCGTCCTTTCAAAGACAGGCACATTCGGGCTGAAATTTGTCACCGTGCCGATTCTGGCACGCATCCTGACGCCGGAAGAGTTCGGAACGGTCGCCGTTGCGCTCACTGTCGTGCAGTTTCTGGCGATGATCGGCGGGGCCGGTCTTGCCTCCGCTCTGGTCATCCAGCGCGACGAGGACGTGGAACTCATCCACTCCGCATTCTGGGCCAATCTGGCGGTCTCGCTGTTGATGGCGCTTGGACTTTTCGTCTTCGCCGGACCGCTTGCGAGCCTGCTCGGCGCGCCGGAGGCAAGCCATCTGCTGCGGATCATGAGCCTGCTCATCCCGCTGCAGCTTGCGGGCGATGTTGCCTATGCACTGCTTGCCCGCCGGATGAATTTCAGCAAGGACGCAGTCTGGACGATGCTCTCGGAAATCCTCGGCGCCCTCGTCGCGGTCGGGGCAGCACTTCTCGGATTCGGGGTGTGGTCGCTGCTTGCGCAGCTTTTCGTTTCGGCGTTCATCCGGCTTGCCGGTCTCTATGCCGTCTCCGGCTACGTCCCGCGTTTCGTGTTTTCGGCGCGACGTGTTCTTTCGCTCTGCCGCTTCAGCTTCGGCATGATGGGCTCCGAGATCGCCAACTTCATCACATTCCAATCGCCGATGGTCGTCATCAGCCGTTATCTCGGTCTATCGGATGCCGGCGCCTACTCGGCGGCGAACCGCTTTTCGAGCATTCCCAACCAGATCGTCCTTTCGGCAGTCATGGGCGTTCTCTTTCCCGCCTTCAGCCATATGGGCGAGGATCGCCAGCGGCGCTCGCAAGCGCTGATGCTCAGCACGCAGGTCACCACCGTGCTGCTCGCGCCGATGATGTTCGGCCTCTGGGCGCTTGCCGAGCCGGCGATGCTCGTGCTCTTCGGCCAGCAATGGGCCTCAGCCTGGCCGGTGCTCGGCCTGCTCGCCCTGTCGAAGGGCCTGCTGACACCCTGCAGCACCTACATTCCCTATCTCAAGGGTATCGGCCAGGGCACGACCCTCTTCTGGTGGGCGGTGGTCCGGGCAATCGCCACCACTGCCGCCGTCGCCTATGGCGCGATCGGGGGATCGCTGGTCGAAGCGATGATCGCGCTCTGCCTCGTGAACCTCGCGACGCTCGTCGGCTATTCCTGGGTGGTCTTTCGCGCTGACCAACTGCCCTTCCTGCGCGGCTTCCTGATTTCGGTAAGGCCGCTGGTCTCGGCTTTCATTATGGCTGTCATCGTCCGGCTGCTGCTGGACCACTACGGCGCGCTGCTTCCAAGCGCGGTGCTCCAGGTTCTCGCCGGCGCGGCGATCGGAGGCCTGATCTATCTGGTGTTGGTGCTCGCCACCGAACGGCCGCTGTTGGCGAAGCTCAACGATATGGTTCGTTCCCGGGGTGCTTCCACCTCGGTGCCGGCCGCTGCCGAGTAGCGGCTGGAAGAGTGCCAAAACCTGCCCCACCCTTGCCGTATTTCGGCAAGAAATAACGCTTGCGTGATCGTTTCTACTGAAAAGTTGAAGAAAAAACGCACAACTTTTAAGCGTTACGCATGCACTTCAACAAGCATAAACATCAGAAAATCAGTCGTTGGTAATATTCCCCAACTGACGCCCAGGTCGTGGTTTTTTCCAACTCCGCGCGAGTCTATAGGCCTATTTTCCTACCATCATCGCATTTCCTAATGTTGCGCCGCAGCAGGCCAAGGGCGATTCGTTTGTTGCGACGCCATATTTTGATCCGCGCCCGAGCCTAATCTTCTGGGTGCGGGCTCTGGTCTGCTCTGTTGAAACGGCCGCTTCAAAACGCGCTGCCAGATGGGGGTGACGGACATCGTTGATGTGAACGCGAATATCTCCTCGCGGATCAATCTGATGCGCATCGTGCTGATCTCGGGCATTGTCTTCGTGCATGTGCCCTATGATCCGGCGACCAGTCCGTATATCGGCACCTATGGCGGCATCGACTGGTTGCGCATTTTCCTGGGCGACAGCCTCTTCCGTGTCGGTGTCCCGTGTCTCAGCGCGATTTCCGGTTATCTCCTGTTCCGCCGCGGCCTCGACAATTTCGACTATGGCCGGACGCTGAAGGCCAAGGCACGGACCGTTCTGTTGCCATTTCTGTTGTGGAACCTGGCATCTCTCGCTTTGGTTTTCGTTGCGCAGACCAAGGACATCAGTTCGGGCTACCTGCCCGAGGTCGTCGGAGCCAGCCCCAGGGAATGGCTGAGCCTGGCCTTCGCGCTTGAGGATCTGCCGATCAATCTGCCGCTCTATTTCCTGCGCGACCTCCTGCTTTGTATCGTTCTTTCGCCGGTGCTCGCCTGGCTGATCAAGCGCTATCCGGCACAGACGCTCGCCGTCCTCTTCGCCTATGCGGTTTTGCCCGTTCCGAACGGCATCTTCCTAAAGAAGTCGATCCTCTTCGGGTTTAGCGCCGGCATCTACATGAGCCTGCATCGCATCGACGTCCGCAGCTTCGATCGCTTTTCCTGGCCGATTACCATCGCGTTCCTAAGCGCAGCTGTGCTCTTGTCCGTCCTGCTCTTTCAGTTTGGGCCGAACTTTCCCGTGTGGCTCGAAATGCTGCGCAGCCTGATTGCGATTTCCGGCATCGTCGGTTCCTGGGCCGTTTCCGCACTGCTCGTGCGCACGAACATCGGCGCGGCGCTCTCACGCGGCAGTGGCCTCAGCTTCTGGATCTTCTGCACGCATTTTCCGCTGCTCGTGCTTCTCTGGATGATCTGGAACCGATCGGACATCGGCTACTATCCGGCGTTCTACTGCGCGGTTCCGCTCATCACGATCGCCCTCCTCGCCGGCGCCTACGCCCTTTCCGAGCGCTGGCTGCCCGCCCTCACCGCCCTTCTCACCGGCAGCCGAACCGGCCCCGCTCGCGACATGCGTGCGCGGACAGGGGCTGTTCGCGCCGGTCCCTCCCCCCAGCAAAGGACCTGACCATGAGATCGAAACGACCTCACCGCCTCGCCCTGCTCACCCTCCTCGCCGCCGGCCTTGCCGGCCCGGCTCTGGCCGAAGGAACCGCTACGGGTACCTCTTTCATCGACAATTTCGATACGCTCGACACCGCCGTCTGGTACGTCTCGGACGGCTGGAACAATGGCGCGCATCAGAACTGCACCTGGTCGAAGAAGCATGCGAAGGTCGTCAACGGCATCGCCGAGCTGACATTTACCGAAGGAAAACTCGGCGAGCGCAATTACGCCTGCGGCGAAATCCAGACCCGCAAGCGCTTCAGCTACGGCACTTACGAGGCGCGGATCAAGACGGCCGACGGCTCGGGGCTCAACTCCGCGTTCTTCACCTATATCGGGCCGGCCGACAAGAAGCCGCATGACGAGATCGATTTCGAAGTGCTCGGCAAGAACCCGGCAAAGGTTCAGATCAATCAATACGTCTCGGCCAAGGGCGGCAACGAGAAGCTGGTCGATGTGCCGGGAGGCGCCAACCAGGGCTTCAACGACTACGCTTTCGTCTGGGAGAAGGAGCGCATTCGCTATTACGTGAATGGCGAACTGGTCCACGAGGTCACCGATCCCGCGAAGATCCCGGCCAATCCGCAGAAGATTTTCTTCAGCCTTTGGGGAACGGACACCCTGACGGATTGGATGGGCGCCTTTGCCTACAAAGGCCCCTCGATGATGCAGGTCGACCGGGTGGCTTTCACCGCACCGGGGGACGACTGCCAGTTCCCTGAGTCGATTGCCTGCAAGACGAACTAGCCGACGAGCGGGAGCACGGTCGGCAGCCTGGCTCCCGCCGCTGCACGGCGCGAAATTTGAACCATGCCCGGCGCGGCCGGACAGAAAACTGGATGTTCATGCTGAAGATACTCTACTTCGCACAGGATCTTGCCGACCCCGCCGTTCGCCGGCGGGTGCTGATGTTGCTTGCCGGCGGAGCAAAGGTGACGCTTGCAGGCTTCAGGCGCGACGCAAACCCGCTGGCGACGATTGAGGGCATCGTACCGGTCGAGCTCGGCACCACGCACGACGGCCGGTTCGTCCAGCGTGTCGGTGCGATCGCGAAGAGCTGTCTCTCGCTGAAGCCGGCGCTGCGTGGTGTCGAACGTCCAGACCTGATCATTGCCCGCAACCTCGACATGCTGGCGATCGCCAGAAAGGCCGTCAGCCTCTTCGGCGGTGACGTGCCGATCGTCTACGAATGCCTCGACATTCACCGCCTGCTCCTGTCCCCCGGCATCGCTGGCAAGACGTTGCGGGCAAGCGAGCGCCTGCTTGGGCGCGACGCGCGCCTGTTGATCACCAGTTCTCCCGCTTTCGTCGAGAACTATTTCCGCCCGCTATCGGGTATTTCGGCACCGACCATGATGCTTGAGAACAAGGTGCTCGAGCTCGACGAAACCAATGCGCGGCCATTGGTGACCGCTGCCGCCGCACCGATCGGTGGCCCGTGGCGGATCGGCTGGTTCGGTGCTCTGCGCTGCCGCAAATCGCTGGCGCTGCTGGCGTCCTTCTCGCGCCACATGGAGGGCCGCGTCGAAATCGTGCTTCGCGGCCGGCCGGCCCATCGCGAGTTCGACGACTTCGATGGCTTCATCCGCAACGAGCCTTTTATGACGTTCCACGGTCCGTATCGCAGCCCGGAAGAGCTTGGCGCGATCTATTCCGGCGTGCACTTCACCTGGGCAATCGACTTCTTCGAGGAAGGCCAGAACTCCAAATGGCTGCTGCCGAACCGGCTTTATGAAGGCTGCCGCTTTGGTCGGGTGCCTATCGCGCTACGCGGCACCGAGACCGCGCGGTTCCTGGCCATACGCGGCCTTGGGGTGCTGCTCGACGAAGCTGATCCCGCCGCACTTGCCGCGCTCATCGGATCGATGACCTCAGAGATTTACGACGCCACCTCCCGGCGGATCGCCGCCTGCGCGCCGGAAACCTGGATCTTCAATCGCAGCGATTGCCAGGGCCTCGTGCGCCGCCTGTCGGCTGTTACGTCCGCCGCCCCGCCGCGCGTCGCGCTCGATTTCCCGCAAGCACATCAAAATACCCCAACGCCCCAAAACGAAGGTGGATTGTCATGAGCATGCGTGTCCTCATCGTCATTCCCTGCCTCAACGAGGCGGAACATCTGCAAGGCCTCGTCGAAGCCTTGCTGCCCGCGGCAAGGCGCCTCAACGGCGCGATCCTGATCGCTGACGGCGGCAGCACCGACGGCACCCGCGAGATCGCCGCGCGTCTCGCCGAGAAAGATCCGGCCGTGCTGGTGATCGACAATCCGAAACGCATCCAGAGTGCGGCGATCAATCTCGCCGTCGCACGCCATGGCGCCGACTTCGACTACATGATCCGCATCGATGCGCACGGCACCTATCCGGACGATTACTGCGAGCATCTCGTCGAAGAGGCGCTTCAGACAGGCGCGGACTCGGTCGTCGTCGCGATGCAGACGGTTGGCTTCACGCCCTTCCAGAAGGCCACGGCCTACGCCCAGAATTCCAAGCTCGGCAATGGCGGAGCCAAGCACCGGTTGGGCGCGACGAGCCACTGGGCCGATCACGGCCACCATGCGCTGATGCGCATTTCCGCCTTCCAGGCGATCGGCGGCTATGACGAGATCTTCAGCCACAACGAAGATGCGGAGTTCGACTATCGCTTCCGCCAAGCGGGCTACCGCATCTGGATGACCGACCGGACCAGCATGGTCTACTACCCCCGCGCCAAGGTCGGGCCCCTCTTCCGCCAGTATTTCGCCTATGGCCGCGGACGCGCGCGCAATGTGTTGAAGCACCGCGCCTGGCCGAATCTCAGGCAGCTGCTGCCGCTGGCCGTCGCCCCTGTCGCCGTCGGCGCGCTGCTCGCGGTCGTCAGCTGGCTTGCAGTCGTTCCGGTCGTGCTCTGGGCTGCGGCCTGCATCGGCTACGGCATGTGGATGGCGCTCGGCCAGAAGAACCCTTACGGCCCGCTCGCCACCGTTTCGGCAATGGTCATGCATTTTGCCTGGTCGGCCGGCTTCTGGCGGGAATTGCTCACCACGCGTAACCGGAGGGTGGCGCCATGACCAACACCGTCGCGCAGACGCAGATCGACATAGCGGTATGCACGTTTCGCCGGCCGGAGCTCGCAGAAACGCTGCATTCCCTCGCGCTCATCACCGTGCCTGCCGATGTGGCGATCCGCATTATCGTCGCTGACAACGACGTGACGCCGAGTGCAGAGGCACTCGTCAACCAGATGCGCCCGACCATGCCCTGCGAGATCCTCTACGTGCATTGCCCGGCGTCGAACATTTCGATCGCTCGCAATGCCTGTCTCGACAACAGCACCGGGCACTATCTCGCCTTCGTCGACGATGACGAGACGGTGTCGAGGACCTGGCTCGTGCAATTGCTTGATACCGCGCAGACGACCGGCGCCGATGTCGTGCTCGGCCCGGTTCGCGCCGAATACACGCTGTCTGCCCCGAATTGGATGCGCCGCGGCGATTTTCATTCGACCCGGCCTGTCTGGGTCGATGGCGAGATCCGCACGGGCTACACCTGCAATGTTCTCATCGATCTCACCCGTCCGGTCGTTCTCAACAGGCGGTTCAATTTGGCGCTCGGGCAGACAGGCGGCGAGGATACGGAGTTCTTCCGCCACATGCATGCGGATGGCGGGCGTCTGGCCTATGCGCCCGATGCGCTGGTCTTCGAACCGGTGCCGGAGAAACGCGCGCGGCTAGCCTGGCTGGCGAAACGCCGATTCCGTTCCGGCCAGACTCATGGCCGGCTCTTGAGCGAACCGGGCCAAGCCGGCAGCCGAGTTGCCGAAATCGTCCGCGCAACGGCGAAATCAGGCTACTGCGCCGTCGCCAGTCTGCTGCTGCTCGGATCGCCGGTCGCCCGCTCGCGCTACGCGCTGCGCGCAATCATGCATGCGGGCGTCGTCAGCGGCCTCATCGGCGTGCGCGAGCTGCAGCAATACGGAGCGGCGACCGCCTGATGACGCAACGCGCCCCCGACGTCAGCTTCGTCATCGCGGCCTATAACGCTGCCGAAACGGTCCGACACGCCATCGACAGTGCGCTTGCGCAGAAAGGCGTCGATGTCGAAGTGATCGTCGTCGACGATTGCTCGAAGGACGAGACCTGTACGGTCGTCGAAGAACTTGCTGATCCGCGCGTGCGGCTGCTGCAACTTGCCGAAAACCGCGGGCCCGGAGGCGCGCGCAATGCCGGCCTCGAAGCTGCACGCGGCGACTGGCTCGCCATTCTCGACGCGGACGATACGGTCAGCCCGGAGCGGCTGTCGCGCATGATCGGTCTCGCCTCCGCAACCGAGGCCTCGATCGCGGTGGACAATATCGACGTCCTCAATCTCGATGGGCGGCTGGAGCGCATGTTTCCCGAAGCTGAGCTTGAGCGCCGACGGACGTTGACGCTTGCGGCCTTCATCGGTTCGAACGTGCTTTTCCGCTCGACCTTCAATTTCGGCTACATGAAGCCGATCTTCGAGCGTCGGTTCCTCAACGACCATCGCTTGCGCTTCGAGGAAACGATCCGGATCGGCGAGGATTACATCCTGCTCGCCTCGGCGCTTGCCCATGGCGGCCGATGCGTCATCGATCCCTCCGCCGGCTATTGCTATCACATCCGCGAAGGCTCGATTTCGCGCGTGCTCGAACTGCGCCACATCGACGCGATGATGACGGCCGACCAGGAATTCCTTGCCAGGCACACGCTCGATGCCGACGCGCTGGCGATGCAGCGCCGGCGCGAGAAAAGCCTCGTCGAGGCGCACGCCTTCCTTCGCCTTGTCGAACACCTGAAATCCAGATCGTTGGCAGGAGCCATCCGAGTGGCTTTGACCAACCCCAGAGCGCTTCGGCACCTCAGAATGCCGATCGCCGTGCGATTGCGCCGGCTGCTCGCGCCAATCGCACGCATGAAGCCTGCCACCTCGACGGTGGCGGCCGAACGACCCACCTCGGGCGAAAGCCCACACGTAAGTAAAGGATAAGACCATGGACCGTATCAGGACCGTCAGGAAAGCTGTGATCCCGGTCGCCGGCAATGGAACGCGGTTTCTTCCCGCGACGAAGGCGATACCGAAGGAGATGTTGACGATCGTTGATCGTCCGGTCGTGCAATATGCGGTCGATGAAGCCCGTGAAGCGGGCATCGAGCACATCGTCTTTGTGACCAGCCGCAACAAGCAGGCGATCGAAGACCACTTCGACGACACGCCTGAACTCATCTCGTCGCTTTCCCGCTCCGGTAAGAACGCCCAGATTTCTGAACTGGAGGAGATGCTGCCGCGCGCCGGTTCCGTCAGCTTTACCCGGCAGCAGGCGCCGCTCGGCCTCGGCCATGCCGTCTGGTGCGCCCGCGATCTCATCGGCGACGAGCCCTTTGCGCTGCTCCTGCCGGACATGCTCTGCCATGGCGGACGCGGCTGCATGGCCGGTCTTGTCGACCTTTATCGCCAGACGGGCGGCAACGTTCTCGGCGTCGAGCAGTGCGCACCGGAAGACGCCTCGAAATATGGCATCGTCGGCAAGGGCGCGGCCGTCCCCTACGGCTTCGAAGTCACCCAAATGGTGGAAAAGCCGAGCATGGGTGGGGCCCCGTCCAATTTTTATCTGAATGGTCGCTACATCCTGCAGCCGCAGATCTTTGACATCCTCGCCCACCAGCCGCGCGGCGCCGGAAACGAGATCCAGTTGACCGACGGCATGCTGAAACTGTCGCAAAATCAAGCGTTTCACGCCCATCCCTATGATGGGCGCACGTTCGACTGCGGCTCCAAGGAAGGCTTCATCGCCGCCAATGTCGCCTTCGCGCTGGCGCGTTCCGATCTCGGCGACGCGGTCTATGCCTCGGTCAAGGACATGGTCCTGTCTCACGAAGGCCGCATCCGCGCCGCATAACTGGCTTCGGCGCCTCTTTTGAAAGAAGAGGTGCCAGCCTTCGGACCAAAGGGAAACGGACAGAGCGACCCAATGAACCAAAGAAGTCTCCCCTTCAACAGTGTCGTACCGCGCAACGTGGAGGAGCCCGACGGCTTCATCGACCTCGATCGTCTGTTCTCGGTCGTCTTGCGTCGCGCCAGAATGGTCGGCCTGTTCGTGGCGCTCTTCATCGCGCTCGGTGTCGCCTACCTGGTCTTCGCAACACCGCTCTACACATCGGCAACGCAGGTCCTTCTCGACGAGAACCTGTCGAAATTTGCCGAAGAACAGGCGCCGCCGCAAAACAGCGCCCTGCTCGACACCCAGATTGCGAGCGCCGTGGAAATCCTGAAATCCGGCGAACTCGCCCTGCGTGTCGTCGACAAGATGAACCTTGCCGACAACGACACCGTCCTCAATCCGCCGCGCTCGCCGTTCGACGTCGTCAAGGACGGGTTGAAGTCCGTTACGGGCATCTTCTCGAGCGGACCGGAAATTTCCGAGGATATGGCCCGCAACGGCCGGAGGCAAAAGGCGGCGGCACTGCTCCAGCAGGGACTGGCCGTCGAACGCGTGACGCGAAGCTCCGTCGTCTCGCTTGCCTATCGTTCCAGCGATCCGCAGCTTGCCGCCGGCATCGTTCGCACCTATGCCGACGCCTATCTCAACGACCAGCTCAACGCCAATTTCGAGGCGACCGAACGGGCCTCGGTTTGGCTGCAGGAACGTCTTGCAGACCTTCGACAGCGCACGCAGACCGCATCGCTCGAGGTCGAAAAATACCGCAGCGAAAACGGCCTGACGCTTGCGCGCGGCGAACTCATGTCGGAACAGCAGCTGGCCGATCTCAACAGCCAGCTCATCATTGCCCAGGCCGATAGCGCAAGCGCTTCGGCGCGCTACAAGCAATTCCAGGCGATCGTCGACCAAGGACCGGAGACGGCCGTCAAGAACGCCACGATTTCCGCCAAGGAAGGCGACAACTCGGTCATCCGCGATCTACGCACGCGCTACCTTGCGGTCAGCAAGCGCGAACAGGACGTGAGCCAGAGCTTCGGCGCCGACCATCCGCAGGCTGTGTCGCTGCGCAAGGAGAAAACCGATGTCGGCCGCCAGATCTTCCAGGAACTGCAGCAGCTGACGGCAAGCTACCGCAACGAATACGAGGTGGCGCGCTCACGCGAAGCGTCGCTGCGAGAAAACATAGAAGGCACCACCGGCCGCAACGCAAATGCAAATGTCTCGCTCGTGCACCTGCGCGAACTGGAGCAGCGGGCAGCCGCGCTAAAGACGCTCTATGAGACCTATCTGAACCGCTACGAGCAGGCCTCGCAGCAGCGCTCCTTCCCGATCGCCAAGGCGCGGGTGATTTCGAGCGCCGGCGTCCCGACATCGCCGTCGAGCCCGAAGAAGACGATGGTGCTGGCGCTTTCGGCGGTGCTCGGCCTGATGGCGGGCGGCGCGTTTGCGGCCTTCCAGGAGTTTCGCGAGCGGACATTCCGGCTCGAAGGCGACGTGCGCGCGATCCTCGGTCATCGGTCGTTCGGCTACATTCCGTTGGTCGGCCCGCGTCACCCTGGAACGACGGATCTCGTTCGCGCCAAGCTGATGAAGAACAAGATGCCGCCACCGGTCACGCAAGGGGCTCCGTCTTTCGAACGGCTCAGCCGCATCGTGCTCGACGCCCCCCGGTCGTCCTTCACCGAGACCTTCCGCAATGCCAAGCTCGCCTGCGACCGGATGCTGACTGGCAACGGCTCGCGCGTCATCGGCATCGCCTCGGCGGTGCCTGATGAAGGCAAGTCGATCATCGCCGCGAATTTTGCGGCGCTTCTCGCTGCAAGCGGCAAGAAGACCCTTCTGATCGATGCCGACATCCGCAAGCCGGGTTTGAGCAAGATGATCAATCCGCCGCCGAAGGCGGGTCTGGTGGAAGCGTTGACCGGGCAGGCATCCTGGCCGGCGGGCATCAAGATCGACCAGCAGACGAAGCTTGCGATCCTGCCGGTCGGCGGTGAAGCAGTGGACGGCAACGGCCCGTATGACAGCCATGAGCTGCTCGCCTCGCCGGCCATGGCCGAGCTCATCGACAATGCACGCAAGTCCTTCGACTATGTCGTCGTCGATCTTGCGGCCCTCGCCCCGGTCGTCGATGCCAAGGCCTTCTCGCCGCTTGCGGACGGTTTCCTCTTCGTCGCCGAATGGGGACGCACGCCGTCGCGCCTGGTGCGCGACCTCTTGCATTCGGAGCCGCAGATCAATGCCAAGATCCTCGGCGTGATCCTCAACAAGACCGACATGCAGGAACTGGCCAAGTACAGCGACTTTGGCGGTGCCGAGCATTATCGCCACCGCTATGAGAAGTACTACATCGAAAGCGCAGGCACGCGCCGCAAGACCGAGGCCGCCTGACAGGGCGCGCTTCGTTCGACCTGTCGCTCAGTCCTTCCAGAAGAGCGGCGTCAGGATGACCAAGACCGTCAGGATTTCCAGACGGCCAAGCAGCATCATGAGCGACAGGAGATAGAGCGCCGGGTCGGTCAGCGTCGAGAAGTTGCCGGCCGGCCCGATGATCGGGCCGAGCCCGGCGCCAACGTTGGAAAGCGCCGTTGCGACCGCCGACACCGCCGTAACAAGATCGTAACCCATTGCGCCCATCGCCAGGCTGCCGAAGGCCCAGATGAACATGTAGGCCGTGAAAAACATGAACACAGTGCGCTGCACGTCGATATCGACCAAGGTTTTTCCGTAGCGCACGGTGTGGATCGCGTTCGGGTAGATCAGCTTGAAAAGGCCGGCGCGGATCGAATTGAAGATGATGATGAAGCGGTAGGCCTTCATGCCGCCGGCCGTCGAGCCGGAGCAGCCGCCCATGAAGGTGGCGGCAAAGGCAAGCGCGACAATGAACTCACCCCAGAGCATGTAATCGTCGCTGGCAAAACCGGTGGTCGACAGGATGGAGGAGACGGTGAAGAAGCCGTGCGCCAACGCCTCGTGCGCCGACACCCCGTTGACGATCCGCTGGTAAAGGCTTGCGGCGAGCGCGAGGGCCGTCAGATAGGACAGAAAGACGATGATCTGCGGATCCTTCAGCGTGTCGAGCCGGCCGCGAACGATGAAGAGGATGAGCACGGAAAACGGCAGGCTGCTCAGCGCCATGAAGAAGGTTGCGACCCAGAGGATCGGCAGGCTTTTGAAATAGCCGAGCGAGGCATCGTGGGTGGAGAAGCCACCGGTCGCGACCGTCGACATCGCGTGGTTGATCGCGTCGAAGCGGCTCATGCCCAGATAGGAAAAGATGATCGTGCACGTCACCGTCATCACGACATAGATCAGGATAAAGGCGCGCGTGAAGGTGGAGATACGGGCGAATGGCTTTTCGGTGGTGTCTGAGGACTCCATCTTGAAGAAGGACATGCCGCCGACCCTGAGATAGGGCATGACGAAGAGCCCGAGCGCCACGATCCCGATACCGCCGAGCCAGTGCAGGATAGAGCGCCAGAGAAGAATGCCCGGAGGCGCATGGTCGAGACCGCTGATGACGGTCGAACCCGTCGTCGTGATGCCGGAAACCGCTTCGAAGAAGGCCTTTGCGAAATCGAGCTTCAGCGACGATAGCCAAAAAGGCACCGCGCCGACGAGAGACACGACGATCCAGAGAAGATTGACGACGAGAAAGCCCATCTTGCGGCTGAACAGCGGCGAGCCGCCCTGGGTGGCGGTGATCGCTAGAAGCGACAGAGCGCCGGTCGCAAAGGCCGAACCGGCAAAGACCCTCCAGTTGGGATGGCCATAGAACAGATCGACGGCGGCCGGCAGCAACATCGCGAGCGACAGATAGAACGCGGCCTTCGCGGCGATGTTGATCGCGGTCTGGTAGAGGGGTGCATGCAACGGTTGATCGCCTCAGCGCTTTGTCCAGGACCGAATCGGTCCTCGGAGCTTGCGGCCATTCAACCTCAAAGGCGCGCGATTCGCACCGGTTCGGGGCAGAGAACCCCCTGCTGAGCGACAGTCAGTGCCGTATTTTCGCCGATTCGGCTCCTTGGGCGCGGCAATCGGTTCCAGGCGTTCCCGGCAAATGCCGTGTGAAAGGCGCCAAACGCATGCTGCGCTGCGGCATTTTGCCCAATCAATTCTAACTCACGAAAAGATCACGGCTTTTGGCCGCGGCAAGTCATCACCTTGACTTATTTCGACGTGTAAAGCCTGCTTCATCCATTCCACATGCAACCTTGAGCACGACCGATGACACCCGCCCGTTTCACCCAATGCCTTCTCGTTCTTCGTTGGACGCCGATCAATCTGGCAAGCGCCCTCCACTGCAACCTGGCATGGATCGAGGCGATGGAGACCGGAGACGAAAAGGTGCCGGAGGAACTGGCGACGTGGCTGGAAACGCTGGCTAAGACCCACGAGGAACTCGGCATTCCCGTCACCTACCGCGGCAAGGGGCTTGAGCCGGCGACGAGCCGCGCAACGCGGCGCTGATCCGAGAAGGAACGCTTCGGCCCGCGCGACCTATGCGGTTGTCAATCGTCCTTGGCCGGTTCGATCGCGAGTACGCCGGCCGGGCTTAGCGCACCGCAGCGCCATAACCGGTAATTCTGCTGGGTGTCCCAATCATAGTAGTAGGCGGCATCCAGGCGTTTTTCCGCGGCAAACCGCTCGAAGACCGTCCGCATGGCCGACATCGCCCCTTCGCGTTCACGATCGTCGAGGGGGCAACTGCGCGCCGTGTTTGCAATCCCCCATTCCGTCACCCAGCACGGCCGTCCCCGGTCGGCGGGCGCGCAGAAATCGAGGAGTCTGGTGACGATCGACGTGATCGCCGCCTTATCCTTGCGCGCCGGATAGATGTGAATGCCATATGCATCGACGAGTTTATCCATGCCCCGAGCCTTCAAAAGGGCAATCACCTCGCCCGGGTCCAGCCGCTCCATTCCTTGCCGGTCCGCTTCCTTGGCCCCCATGTCGGAAAGCCCGGCGGAGACGATGATCGCCTTGCTGTTGGCGCTCGCCTGAACGGCGTCGCGGGTGACCTTCAGCGCCGCGACGTAGTTGTCGAGACCCTTCTCGAACGCCTGGGGATCCTTGAGTTCGCCGAGATGTCGCGGCGTCGCTTGGCCCGGCTTCTCGTAGACGGCGAGGTCGCCGTTATAGCCGGCGAGGTTGATCTCGTTTCCGGGTTCTACCGCTTCCAGACGGATGCCAAGGGCATCGATGCGTTTAAGTGCTGACGCCAGGCCGGCGCGGTAACCATCAAGGTCCAAATCGGACAACCGGTTGATATCCCAGATGCGCCCGAAGCCGGTGCGCGGGCGAACGCTGTCCGGATAATAGCTTTTGTTCGACAGCTGGATTTCGAGCAGGATCCGCAGACCCAGCCGGTTGGCAATCTCCAGCGCGTCGATGCTTTTGTCGACGGGGCGCGACAACGATAGCCGCACATGCGTCGCGCCGCTGTCGGCAATTTCGCGAAGGATGCGTTCCTGATCCGCGCGCTCCAGCCAGGCGAGATTGAGTCGGTTGACGCCGTAGCGTGCAGCTGCAGCCTCGCCCGCCCACGTCGGAGCTCCATGCGAAAGCGCCGCCCAGGAGACCAGGGCGGCAAGGAGCAGCGCCAAGGGCGCCGCCCGTGTCAGGGGCAGATTAAATGCCAACCTGTTTAAGCGCACTTTGGAAGTTCGCCTCGCATGCCGAATAGCGCTCGGTAACCGCCTGCGCGTCGATCTTCGACAGGAAGCTGGCGAGATGCGCCTTCTTGTCCACCTCACGATTCCAGACGCCCGCCTCGATATAGGGAAAGCCGATGAATTCGAGCATCTCGCGCATGCGGTCGTCGACGGCGATCATCAGCGAGGGCGTGCCCGCCTGCATGCCGATGACGCAGCCATGAAAACGCCGGCCTATGCAGAGATCCCGGGTGGAAGACCAGGCGCGCCACTGGTTGGTGTCGAAGAACACCATCAGTTCGTTCTGCCGCTGCCACTTCTCCTGATGCTTGTATTCGGTCTTGCCGGTGATGCGGCCGCTGGAGCGGTCATAAACCGGCGCGTTGTCATCGACTGGAAGCGTCAGGTTATAGGCAACGATCTCGTCCTGGATGACGTAGCTTGCCACGCTCTCGGGCTTCAGGAGCGCGTGGGCATCGACGATGGTGTCGGCAACGCTGCCGAGATAGCCGCCGAGCGCGAGCTTCTGTGCCGAGGCAAGGTCGGCGTTCGCAAGCGACGTCAAGGAGTGGCGCATCTCGTTGGGAGCGAAGAAGAGCGACGGGCAGCCGGTCGGCTTGACGAACTTCATGCCCTCCGCCCTCAGGAACTCGGCGGTGAAATAGCCGCGGGTCAGGAAGAAGCTTTCCTTCTGCTTCAACACCTCGAGGAACCGCAACGTGCCGGCCGGCAGATTTTCTTTCAGACCTTCGCGCTTCTGGATACCAATACCCATCACCAGCACCGGCATCTTCAGCTTCTCGAACACATCCGCTTCAAGATCGGCCGAGTATCCCGGACGCAGCAGGTTCGCCGAAGCGAACACGCACATATCGAATTCCTTGTTCAGGGCATCGTAGACATCGTTGGCGCCGCGGCTGTTGACCAGATGCCAGAACGGCACATAGGTCACGTCATGACCGCGCAAGGCGTAAGCTGCGCCCTCACCGATCAGGTAGTTGCCCGTGTTGGCGATCTTCTTGACCTGGTCGACCAGATCCTTCTTGCTTCGGATATCGTCGAAGTAGGGTTTGTGATGCACCGTCGCACCGGAAACGCGCGCCACGGTACGCTGGAGGTAGGAAGGGATTCCGGTGAGCAGGATACGCATCGATACACCTGGTTTGTGGACTGGCCCACAGAGTTGAGGAAGAGGGAGGGCGACATGAAGAAGCGGATCTGCAAACCTCACCGTGCCGCCCGAACATCATGAATTGAGCGCCTCGGATCGAACGCGTCCGAGGCATCACGGTTTAGAGGCCGATGCCGATCTCGCGCAGCACCGTACGGAAATTGCGTTCGCGATCGGAGTAGCGATCGACGAGTTCCGATGCGTTCAGCCCGGCCAGATGGCTGGCAACGAACTCCGCCCGGTCTTCCGCCTTTTCGAGCTCCTGGACGTCGACCGACGGCAGGCCGGTAAAGCCCAGCATTTCGCGCATGCGATCGTCGACGGCCACCATCAGGCTCGGCACGCCTGCCTGCATGGCAATGATCGAGCCATGGAAGCGACGGCCGAAATTGAAGTCCATGTGCGAGGCCCAGGCGCGCCACATGTTGGTATCGAAGAAGGTGCGCACATCGAAGGGGACCTTCTGGCGCTCAGCGCCCGGGAAAGCGAGCTCGCCGAGCATCTTGCCCGAGCAGGAATCGAAGACCCTGCCATCGGCATCCGGCTCGACCTTCATGTCGAAGTGCAGGAATTCGTCCTGGATGATGTATTGGGGCTTGGCGCCTTCCGGGTTGAGCGCGATCGCATCGACGATGCAATCGTGATTGGCGCCGAGATAGCCCGAGAAGATGGTCTTTGCCTGACCGATCTTGACGTCGGGCAGCTTCTTCATCGAGGCACGCATGTTGCTCGGCGCGAAATAGACCGAGGGGCAGCCGGTTGGCCGGACGTATTTGAATCCCTGGTCCTTCAGGTAGCCGGCGGTTTCGTAGCCGCGGGTGAGGAAATAGTGCTCGCGGTCCTTGAGAACATTGAGCAGGCGCTTCGTCCCCTCCGGCAGGCCTGTTTCCAGGTCCTTGCGGTTCTGGTGGCCGATACCGAGCATGACGATCGGCATCTTGAGCTTGCTCAAGACATCAGCCTCGGCATCCGCAGAAAGCCCCTTGCGCAACAGATTGGCGCAGGTGAACACGCAGATGTCGAAGTTGTTGTTGAATTCATCGAAACCGGTGCCGTTCTTGTGGGCGTTGTAGAGATGCCAGAACGGAATCTGCTTGGCGTGCGGCGCGATGGCGCGCAGAGCCCCCTCACCGATCAAGTAGTTGCCGGTGTTGCTGATGTTGCGAAGCTCCTGAAGAAACTCGTCCTTGGATTCGGGCTGTTTTTGCCGTTCCGAATAGGAAACCGACAGGCCATTCGCGCCGTTTGCGAGGCGCGTGTAATGACCAGGAATACCCGTCAGGAGGATTCTTGGACGCATGCGTAAGTCCCTTCTCTTTGAAAAGTCGTACGGGTCGATCAGCCTGCAGCTGCGACGCCGGTATTGGATGTCTCACGCGCCCGGATGACCTTGGCGCGCGAAAGCGAGGAATTGTTCACGGCGCCGTCGCACCAGCCGAGGAACTCCGAAAAGGAGTTCGCCCAGCCGCGGCGCGCCGCTGTTCTCAGGCAACCTTCCATGATCGGAGCCAGCAGGTTGCGATCGCGGGAAACCTCGGCGATCGCCTTGACCATGTCGCGCACCACCTGGGGATCGGAGGAGGCATCGATCAGGATGCCGTCCTCGCGATCGACGATCAGTTCGTCGACGGCGCCAACCGCGGTTGCGATCGGCACGCAGCCGAGCTGTTGGGCTTCGGCGATCATCAGCGGGGCACCTTCCCAGCGTGAAGGCATGATCAGAACATCGGCCCATCCGAGCGCCTTGATCAAGTCGCGGCTGGCAAAGACCGGTGGACGCACATCGACGCCGAGTTCCTTGAGCCGGTCCGTCCAGGAGAAAGAGGCATCCGCCAGGATCTCGCCACCGATCGCGCGCGCGTCGAACGACACGTGTGCCGCGCGCAATTCGGAGATCGTCGCAGCCAGCCGATCGATGCCTTTCTGCTGGTCGAGACGGCCCATGTAGAGCAGGCGCAACCGGTCGTCCTTGCGCTCGATCCGCCGCACCTGCAGCACATCTGCAAGCACCTTGGGCGGCACGGAGAAACTTGCGCCGTTCGGAACGGCGAAGATCTTTTCGAGCGGCACGCCGAAGCTGTGCAGGTAGAACTTCAGTTGTTCCGAGCAGGTGAGGAAGGCGTCGTAGCAATGCTCGTGGGCGATGGCCGCAAAGGGCTGGCCGGCGGGGCGCTTGAACGGCGTGTTGTCGACGACGTGCAGATAGCAGGCCGTGCGTGTGCCTTCCGAGCGCAGCCGCGCGATCAGCGGATGCATTGCCATCACGTGGTTGTTGATGACGAGATCGAAGCCCGAGAGCTGCCCCTTCAGTGCACCCCAATCGACTTCATGATGTTCAGCGATGAAATCCTGACCGAGGAACGAGCCGGAGCCGCCCCATGTAGGTATACCCTGATCCCAGAAATGAACATAGTCGAAGCTCGAATCGAACTCGTCGATCACGTCCATGCGGCTGGTGCCGAGCACGAACAGATGCGTCTCGTAGCCTGCGGCCTTGAGTTCGCGCGAGGCGGCGTAGATCACCTTCTCGGCACCACCGAAGGAGGCATTCGGCACCAGAAGCGCTGCGGTCTTCTTGCCCGCATCGCTATGACCGAGCGGAAGCACCGGCCCGCCACCGATTTCGGCGCGCAACGCCTTGTGCAGGTCGGAATATGGCATGAGCCGCGGCGGGCGCCAGGTCCAGCGCCGGCCGGCCGTGCGGCGAAGCGGACTGGTGGCGACCGCGTTGACGCAGTTGATCATCACCTGTTGCGGCGTGATCAGCGTGCGGCGCGGCAGGGCGCGCGGGAACGGGAAGCGCACATTGAGAACCGCTGACGTGGGCCAGACCTGCTGGCTGCCGATCGAGGCAAACCAGTCGAGCGCGTTGTTTGCAATCACGTCCCGCAGGAGCGTCGTGGAAATAAACATGAGATCCGGCTGGCCGATGTGCTCCGATCCGGCATCGAGCAAGGTCGGTTCGATCTTGCGCTGCGCTGCGTCGTTGCCCAGGTGCACGAAAACCACATTTACTTTCTCGCTGAGGCGCTCCAGATGGCCCAACACGTTGGGCAGCATACGCGATCGCAAAAGCAGATCGATGGTCGCGCCGCTGCCGGCCATGACGAAGGGCGGGAAGTGCACGTTGTCCGGCTCGCCGGTACTTGCCCAGAAGGCCGGGATGATGTCGTCGAGACGCAGCCGCTTCGGTTGCTTCGTCGGATCGGTGAAGAAGGAGATCGCTGCGTCCTCGGTCCTTGCGAACAGATAGCGCGGGCAATCCTCATGTTCGAAGTCGACGAGCATCGGCCGCTGGAACAGCGCCCTGTGCCGCTTTCTGAGGAAGCCGACAGATGTGGCCCGATCGCGGTTCGCCTCCTTGAAGCGGCTTTCGGCGCGCAGGCGATATTCGAAGGTCGTGTCATGGCAGGGCGTTCCGACAAAGCCATGCTCGACGCAGGAAAGCCAGAATTCCCAATCCTCAAAACCGTTCTGCCGGTCGTCGTTGAAGCGAACGCCTTCTCGGAAAACATCGATGGAGATCATCGAACCGGTGTCGCAGATGTTGTCCGTGATGCAGTGGACCAGCCGCGAATAGTGATTGCCGTAATGCGCCCGCCAACTCACCGAGAAGGTGTCTATGTCCGTATAGACCCATCCGACGCCGCTCTTGCGCAACGCCTGATAAAGTGTCTCGATCGTGCCCGGTAGAACGCGGTTGTCGGCATCGAGAAAATAAACGGCCTTCGCCTCGGGCAGATTTTCGAGCACGTAGTTGATGGCGCGGTTGCGCGCGCCGCCGGGGCCGGCGTTACGCCCGAAGACCACATGGATATCAGGGTGGGCCGCGGTATAGAGCAACAGCTGATCGAAGGTCTCCTGCCGCGGGTCGCCGTCGACCGAAACGACGATGGCAATACGGCAGCCCTCAAGATCCGAGGCGAGCCCGGATTCGAGCGCTTCGAGCGCCAGCGCCGCGTGGCCATAGAGCGGCATAGCGATCGCAACGAGGTCCCTTGGATCGCTATTGCTGTGCATGAGACGCACCACCCGACTGCTTGACCATCCGGAAACCCGACACCTTGAGCCAGGAGAAATCGACCGAGTCGGTTACGGCGCGGCTGAGGATCATCAGATCCATGGGATGGCGCACCGGCTCGTCGAGCTGGAAGTTGATGTTGATCGGCTGCTCATTGGTGACCTCGCGCCAGCCGCTGAAGAAGGCGGACGGCTTGACCACCCCCTTGCGAGCCAGTTCCGCCACTTCGGAGCGCGCGTTCGAGCCCGCTGGAGCGAGCAGGAAGCTGACGGCCGCCGGGGCGCCCTTGGGATGATCGACCACTGCGCTTGCGGAGAAGGATATGGTGCCGGGCTCGACAGCGCGACCGACGGCGCCGGCCGATACGCCATTTGCAAGCGGATGGCAGACGACGGCGTGTTCGTGTTCGAGAAAGCGTACCGTCTGGAATTCCGGGACGACCGGCGTCACCGATACGTCGACGATCTGGCTGAGCAGATCGACCGACAGACGATAGTCCTCGATGAAGCGGCCGTCGAGCAGCGCGGTCGGCGCGATCATGTTCGGCATACGCGTCGGCTTGACGCCGGGCAGGCCAGTATAGACGCGGAACGCTAGAGGGCGCAGATCAAGGTCGGCGTGGCGGGTCTCGGACCGAGCCGTGTAGTGTTCACTGGCGATGGGATAGCCGAGCGAAAGCCCGATCGTTTCACTACCGGTCGTCGAAACGCGCAGCCGCAGGGTCTTCGCACCACCCCCGCAGGTGCGTGGCAGGGCAAAGAAGTTCCAGCCTGGAACGAGCTGCGAGAATGGCACGGCCCACTCGGCAACCCCCTCGCCGCTCTCGACATAACTCAAGACAACGACCAGCTCGCCGCCATCCCGCGGGACCGAGTTGAAGTGTAGGGCGATGCCGGCAACGCCATGACTGGAGACCGGCAGGAGCTGCTCGACAAAGGCATTGGCAATCAGATGGCCGATGCCCTCATCCTTGGGATCGACATAGGGGTCGTGCGCAAAGACTTCTGCGACCGGCTCCCAGTTGCGGGCCTGGAACGCATCTTCGAGCGCACGGTAGTTTTCGAGCAGCGTTTCACGCTCGCGGCGAAGCAGCGCAAGCTCGGATGTGATTGCCGACGAAAACCGGGCAAGCCGCCCGACACCGCCGTCGACCAATGCCTGAATGAGCCCGGCGCTTTCGCTGACGGCCTCGGCGCTCAAGCGCTTGATCGGGATCTCCGGGACGGTGCCAAGCGCCCGCAACGAGACGATGCCGTCGGCCAGATCCGCCTCGCCCTCCCTTGAAAAGGCAACCCCGATCAACGGAAATACGTTTTCGAGGGTCGAATCAGGCCTGTCGCCTGCCGGAAGAAAATGAACCAGGTGCTCGATACCACTGCCCTGGACACTCGCCCTATCGTGATCCGAGGCCAACACCAGCTTTCTCTTCGCCTGCGAATACCTCACGCCAGAAGAAACCAACCCTTGCACGCGCCACCCTCAATACAACCGAATTCTCTCTGTAGTTGAATCCGCCGATTCGAAATAAACCGGCGAATTCAACGACCTAGAGAAAGCATATCAAGGATATTTGCACTGCACAATAAGTTATATTTGCGTTTTTCGTGAAATAATACTTCAGGTTTTGAAGTATTATGCAGATGAGACCCGTAATATTTGAGTGGATCCAGGATTCCCCATTGCCTTGTCCAGCAATGTCATCTGTCGTGCAATGCAATCACCCAGGCGGAACCTTTGCTCGACGGTTCGGCGGGCGGCTGCACGCAACTCGGAATACTTCTCGGGTTGCTGCAAGGCCCCCGAGATCGCCTCGGCGAGCGCATCTGTATCGAAGAAGGGCACGAGCAGGCCGTTGCGGCCAGAGCTCAACACCTCCTGCATCGGCGCGGTGTCCGATCCGATGACGAGCGCGCCGCAGGCCATGGCCTCCAGGACCGACCAGGAAAGCACGAAAGGATAGGTCAGATAGATATGGGCGGCCGAAATCTGAAACAGCTGCTTCAGGACGCCATGCGGCACCACGCCTGGAAACAGGAACCGGTCGGCCGGGATATCCAGGGACTGAAGCAGATAGTCCTTCCAGGAGCCGCCACCGGGCGGAGGGGCGCCGTAACTGACGCCGTCGCCGCCGACGAAAACGAAAAGCGCATCGGGATGGCGCTTCGCGACCTTTGCGGCCGCCTCCAACGCCTGCGGGAAGCCGCGATAGGGCTCGAGATCGCGGGCGACGAAAGTAACGATCGGCGGATCACCCGCCTTTAGCACCCGTCCGTCCGGAAGCTTCAACGATGCCGACGGGTCGGGACGGAAGACGCGGGTGTCGACGCCCTCGTGGCAGACGCCGATGCGGGCGCGGTGCTCTGCCGGATAAAGGCTCCTTTGCCATTGGGTCGGGCTGAAGCCGCCATCGATCGCATCAAGCGTCAGCAGTTGCGCCATGTTGCGCAGCCGCAGCCGCTTGCGCGTATCCTGGTCGGGCTCGTCGTCGGGGGCAAAGCCGATATCGGCCCCTTCGGCGCGGTAGAAAAACTCGCAATAGCCGAGTGCCGGGACATTCGGCAGCACATCCTTGACGAAGGTCATGCCGCCCCAGCCGATGTGCCCGACGATAACGTCGGGCACCTGCCCCTGACGGGCCATGGCATCGAAGGTTTCGGCGACCCGGTGACCGATCCGGACATGATGGTCAGGCACACCGAGGTGCCTTGCCATCTGCGAATTGGCCTGCGGGCCGGGTTCTGCTCTGTGGCGAATGACGCGCGTTGCCGGAATCCGCTGATCCACGGTTTCCGTCACGAGTGTCACTTCATTTCCCGTCTGCGCCAAATGAGACGCCAGAGCGGCGAACTGGCAGAAGCCGCGCCGGTGTACAAATGCTACGTGCATATTCCCTGCCTATAGCCGTTGAAAGGACAGCCTGTGCGCGGGCATCTTAGATGCCGTAGCGCGTTGCATTCCCCCAAACCAGCTCGAGCCGGTGCAGCGTTTGAAATGCGGTTTCGAGATTGCGCCGGTCCTGCTCGCCGTGGCTGAGGACACGTTCGTAGGCGCCAGCCGCCTTGCGTAAGGAATCGCAAAGTTGCTTGCCCTTGTCCGAAAGCTTGATGCGGGCCGAGCGCCGGTCGCGCTGGGAGGCGGCCCTGTCGATATACTCCCCGTCGCCCAACTGCTTCAGGTAGTAGGAAACGTTGGAGCCGACATAGTGTCCACGGTCCAAAAGCTCCGCCACCGACACTTCCGCATCGCCGATCGCCAGAAGTACCATCGCCTGTGCCGGGCCGATATCGTCGACGCCAAGCTTCGTCAGCTCGGCGCGCAACAGGCCGGTAAAGCGCCGGCTGGCCCGTTCCATCATCCGTGCCAGTTCGAAGTATGTGACCACGGACGCTTCGCTCTCCTGGTCAATATTGTCATGTTCAGGGGCACTTCCAACTGCGTCATCCCCGGGGCGGATGGCAACAGCGCCGCCAAAATCTGCGAACGGATAGAGAATCCTTTGATTCATCCCTCTCTCCAACTGAGCATTACTACAACATTCAAAAATTACTTCAAATTTTGAAGCAATTTTTCGCCCCCTTTACTCCCCCCGAATACGACTATCTTGAGCATTCCACCATTATTGTGTCACACTTATCACGGCAACACTGTGATTTAAGTGATAACAAACAAAATAGCTTCCTCAAGACCCCAACGAACTTATCCAGAAAATCGCCACGCGTGACAGCAAACGAGGCAATATGATTAGCAAGAACCAAATTGGGCCAAAGAAGGCGCAAAATGGAGCAAACGATCCGCGGCTGCTTATTTTGAAGGCGCGCCGCGTGTTCGTTTTGGCACTTATTTATGCAGCCCTGCTGAGTGCTTGCATCGGCATATTGCAGCTCTCGACACCACTCTACATGATGCAAGTTCATGACCGCGTGTTGAACAGTCAGAGCATGGACACGCTGACCATGCTGACGATTCTCGTCATCGGCGCGCTCGTGATCTACGGCGTGCTCGAATATATCAGGGCTTTGACGTTCCAGGCGATGGGTAGTGCAGTCGTGCGCTGGCTGAATCTGCCTGTGCTGACCGCCGCCGTTCAGGCGGCCGCCGATCAAGGGCTGACCCGGGCGACCCAGTCGCTGCGGGACCTGGCCGAATTGCGAAGCTTCCTCACGACGTCTGCCGTCAGCGCTCCGCTCGATGCCGCCTGGTCGCCGATCTTTCTCGGGGTGCTCTTTGCGCTGCACCCGATGTTCGGCCTTCTTGGCGCCATTTCCATTGCCCTGCTCGTATGCTGTGGATTGCTGACTGATTTGCTGACCCGCCGGCTGATGAAAGAGGCCAATCAAGCCAATATCGAGGCCGTCTCGAAAATTGGTTCAAGCTTGCGCCATGCTGAGGCGATCGAAGCGATGGGCATGCTGCCAGCGCTCGCCCGCCGCTGGCGCACCGCGCAGCTGCATGCGCTCGACGCTTTGGAGACCAGCGGCAGCCGCAGCAAGGCGATGGCTTCGATCACCCGTTCGCTGCGTTTCATGATCCAGGCGGCAGCCCTTGCAACAGGCTCTATCCTCGTGATGAAACAGGAGATTTCCCCCGGTGCGATGATGGCGACGACCATCCTCGTCGGACGCCTGCTCGCCCCGTTTGATTCGATGATCGAAAACTGGCGTCAGTGGGTGCTCGCCATCGCAAGCTGGCGCCGGATAGAGACTGCGCTGAACCAGGATCTGGCCGTACGCCAGACCATGCCGCAGCCGCGCACGCAGGGCGATCTTGTTGTGGATAAGCTCGTTTACGCGGCGCCCGGCCTCGATGTGCCGATCATCAAGGGCGTTTCCTTCTCGCTCTCGCCCGGCGAAGTTCTCGGCATCGTCGGCCCCTCGGCGGCGGGCAAATCGACACTGGCCCGGCTCCTCGTCGGAATTCAGAAGCCGACCACCGGCGGCGTCTTCCTCGACGGCAACAATGTCTATCTGTGGGAACGCGCTTCCTTTGGCCAGATGACCGGCTACCTGCCGCAGTCCGTTTCGCTGCTCGAAGGAACCATCCGCGACAACATCGCGCGCATGGAGGAAGGCGAACCTCAAAAGGTACTCGAGGCCGCACGGCTTGCCGACGTGCACGACATGATCGGACGGCTGCCGCTCGGCTACGACACCCCGGTCGGCGACGGGCATCTGACGCTTTCGGGCGGCCAGCGCCAGCGCATCGCCCTTGCCCGCTGCCTTTACGACCATCCTCGCCTGATCGTTCTCGACGAGCCGAACGCCAATCTTGACGCCATCGGCGAGCGCGCATTGATCCGCGCCATCGAGCGGGCGCGCAACGACGGTGCGATCGTCATCATGATCGCCCACCGGCCGACGATCATGCAGGCCGCCGATAAGCTGCTCGTTCTTGAAAACGGGCGCATCACCCAGTTTGGCCCGCGCACCGACGTGGTCGCATCCATGACACCCGGCGAGCCGAGACGGGAAGGCGTATCCGCATGACGAACAAACAGAACCTGCCAACCTCTCGCGAGGCACGCACACTCGTGACCAAGGACGACCGCGCGAACCTGCCCGCGATCCCCCAGCGGCCCCACCCGCTGCACGGGCTGGATGCGGACGCCGAAGGAAGCGCCACCGCGCCGCTGCGCGGCGTGGTCCTTGCGGGCTTGACGACGATCCTCGTCGCCTTTGGTGGCTTCTTCGGCTGGGCGTTTTCAACGGAACTCAGCAGCGCGTCGGTCGCAAGCGGCACGATCGTGGTCGATTCGAAGCGCAAGACCGTCAGCCACTTCGAAGGTGGCATCCTCGACCGCCTCCTCGTCCAGGAAGGCGATCGCGTCACGCTCGGCCAGCCGCTGGTCAAGCTTGCCGACACCCGCGCCCGATCCGACCTTGAGGCACTGCAAAGCCGGCGTCTTGGTCTGATCGCAAAGCTTGCCCGCCTCAGGGCGGAGCAGACGGAGGCCGCGCAGATAGACTTCCCTGACGAGCTGATGGGCACCGCGGAAACCGCTGCCGACGACGCGGTGAAGGCGGAGACAAACTTCTTCGACCGCCGGCGCGAAGCAAAGGCCGGTCGGCTAGAGGTTCAGGGCAAGACCATCGAAGAGTACTCGGAAAGGGCCAAGTCGCTTGCCGAGCAGATCAGAGCGACCGACCGCCAGATCGAACTGATCACCGAGCAGCGTACCGCAATCGCGACACTGGTGGCAAAAGAGTTTGCCCAGCGCTCCAAGCTGATCGAGATCGATGCCAAGCTCAGCGAACTTGCCGCTTCGCGCGGTGAGCTTGCCGGCAACAAGGCCCAGGCCGAAAAGGCCGAAGCCGGCGCGGAACTCGGGCTGACCGGTATCGAGAACGAATTCCAGTCGGAGATCGCCGGCGAAATCACGACGGCCCGCCTCGAACTTGCAGACGTGGGACAGCGGCTCGTCTCGGCCAAGGACGTCTTGAGCCGCCTCGAAATCCGCTCGCCGCAGACGGGCATTGTCACCAACATTCAGTTGCGCACACCGGGCAGCGCCGTCTCGGCCGGCCAGCCGTTGCTAGACATCGTTCCAGAGGACGAACCGCTTCTGGTCGAAATGCATGTCGGCACGCGAGACATCGACAGCATCGGCATCGGCTCAAAGACGCAGATCCGGCTGACCGCCTACAACCAGCGCTCGCACCTGCCGCTCGACGGCGAAATCAGCTACGTCGCGGCCGATCAATCGGTCGATGACAAGTCGAACGTCTCCTACTACGTGGCGCGCGCCCGCATTGCGCCGGCGTCGCTCACCGCCAACCCGGACATCCGCCTCTATCCCGGTATGCCGGCGGAAGTGCTAATCGTGCACAAGCCGCGCTCGGCGATCGATTACATGGTCTCGCCGATTGCAGAGAGCCTCAATCGATCCTTCCGCGAAGACTGATCCAGAGGGTTCCAACACCGTCTCCGCCGGCGAAATTCAATTTCGCCGGCAATTTGTTTCTAATTTTGAATTTATTTCTAAGTAATAACAAATCTATCACCCCTTAGATCTCAGGGATAATCATCAAACTGATACACGATATACATCGTAGGTAGCAGACAATAATACAGTACATCTGATTTTATTTCTTTTTTGCTGTTGCCATATGTTTTTTTGCAGTGCAATGTCGCCGCGCTCGCCACCGGTTTGAGACCGGGGATGAGCGCAAGCAACAACCAAGATGACGTAAGCAACAACTAAGAGGAGTAGCATATGGCCACGTTGGAAGGCGGCGCGTATGATGACGCCCTTTTTGGCTCACGCTTCGACGACTTCATCCATGCTCGCGCTGGTGATGACTTCGTGAACGGAGGCAATGGCGACGACACCATTTTCGGCGACGAAGGTGATGACATGCTGTTCGGCGGTAACGGCAGCGATACCCTGTTCGGCGGCTGGGGCGACGATGTTCTCCATGGCGACAACGGCAACGACGTTCTGTTCGGCGGCCAGGGTGATGACCTGCTTTACGGCGACAACGGGAACGACATTCTCATTGGCGGCGGCGGCAGCGACCTGCTGATGGGCGGCCGAGGCAGCGACATCCTGTTCGGTGGTGCCGACAACGACATCATCAACGGCGGCCAGGGCGACGACGTCATGACCGGCGGGGAAGGCAGCGACGTGTTCGTGTTCGACGGCGGCGGCGGCAACGACGTCATCCTCGACTTCACGCCCGGCGAAGACCTTCTGCAGATTTCTAAGGACATCAACGGCCTCGACATTTCGTCGCCGGAAGATCTGGCATCGCGCGTCACCCAGGTTGGTGGCAACGTGGTCATCGACTTCGGCCATGGCGATATGCTGACGCTCGTCAATGCGGATGCCGACGATATCCAGGCGAACCCGAACCACTACTTCACGATCCATTGAGATTGACTGGTGCGCCCCACTTCCTCCCGTGGGGCGCGCCTTCCCTTTTCGTCCTTCAGGAGTAGCGCGTGACGGCAGACGACCGTATCAGAAGCTTCGGCCTCGACTTCACAAGCGCCGCAGCATTCAGGCTCGGCTTCGACGTTGCTGTGCTGATCTGGGACGCACCTTCCGAACTCTCGGCAAAGACCAAATACGCCCTTTCCGCGTCGCGCTCCCTCGTACCTCTCGTCAGCATGGCGCTTCCGCGCACCCAAGGGGGCCAGCGGATCTTCTGGGCGATGCGCCCCGGAAACGAGCGCGAGCTCGCCGAAATCGCGGCGGACGGCGAGGTTCTGCAGACGGTGGTTCTGGAACCGACCGCCAAGCTCGCCTTCCTCGATCTGGCGGCCCAGCTTTCCGATCTCCAGCCCGAAGGTCGTCTCAAGTTTCTCAACAATCTGCTGACGGTCTGGCGAAGCGCGTTTCGTCTGTCGCGCGACGAGTTTTTTATCGGGCTCGTCGATGACGTGATCCACGCCCTGAACCTTGGGCAGCGCCCCGCAACCATCGCCTGTCGTCTCGCGCATGGGCGCTATCTGGCAGAGACGACCGTCAACGCCGAACTCGGCGACATCAACGCGATCTATGCGCTCGGCGCCGAAGCAATCTTGCCGCTGCCGCAGCCATTCGCCGTAACCGGCCGAACCGAGCGCGGCCAGCGCCGCTGCCATTTCATTCTTGAATCGCCGCGCGCGCCCCAAGCGCTCTCGCTCATCATCATGGGAAAGCGCGGTATCGCCGTGCGCGAGCTTTCGCCGCGCGGTTCCCGCTATCCCAACCTCCAGCAATGGTGGCCCGAGCACGGCGCGGCGGCGGGCTTGCGCGAGTTCGTCGTCCGGTCCTTGAGCGAGGTTCCGGAAAGCGGCACGGCTCTTGCGATCGACCTGCAGCTTCGCTCCGCGCTGCCGGCAAGACAGGCGGGCAAGTCCGCTCTCCATCCGGGTGCCGAGATCGACCTCGCCCTTGCCATGTCGGAAGGTCTGCTCGTCGGCGGCTGGACACGCGACGCAAACGGCGTCCTTGCCGGCATCGACTACCTCCAGGAAGACGGCACGGCCTTGCCGCTCGATGGCAACTGGTATGAATTTCCGGGCTGGGCCCGCGGCGCCGAGGACGGCTCCAAGACCGACGTGACCGGTTTTGTCAGTTGGCTGCCGATGGGCGAACCGCTTGGCCCCCTTCTCCAGCCGCGCTTCCAGTTGCGGCTGGCGTCCGGCGCAGTCAAGCCGCTGGTGCCAAAACCGCAACCCTTCGATCCTGCAACGCAACGCAATCGCATCCTGCGTGCCGTTCCGCCCCAGCACGCCAACGATCAGGCATTCCGCACGATCCTTGCGCCGGCGCTGAGAGACGTGGAGCAGCGGCTTGGCAAGACGATCAGGGTCGACCAGACCAAGGACTTCGGCCCGATGATGGCCGCGCCTCTCATCTCGATCGTCGTTCCCCTCTACCGGGTGCTCGACTTCCTGCGCTTCCAGCTGTCGGGACTTGCGACCGACCCTTTCGTCGCGGCCAACGCCGAGATCATCTACGTGCTCGATTCCCCGGAGATCCACGACGAGACGGAACACCTGCTCGGTGGTTTCCATCTGCTTCACGGGCTTTCGATGAAGCTCGTGGTGATGAACCGCAACGGCGGCTATGCCCGCGCCTGCAATGCCGGCGCACGCTTTGCCCGCGGTTCTGTCATCGTCATGCTCAACTCGGACGTCGTTCCCTGCGGGGCCGGCTGGCTGGAAAAGCTTGCGCTGCCGGTGCTGAAGGAAAAGTCGATCGGCGCCATCGGCCCGAAACTGCTGTTCGAGGACGGCTCGCTGCAGCATGCGGGCCTCTATTTTGCCCGCAACAAGCAGGACATCTGGCTTAATCACCATTTCTATAAGGGCATGCCGGGCGCCTATGCGCCGGCGCAGGAAATGCGCAGCGTGCCCGGCGTCACCGGCGCCTGCCAGGTGATGCGCAAGGAGGTGTGGGGCCTCGTCGGCGGCTATGCCGAGGACTTCGTGATCGGCGACTACGAGGACAGCGATCTCTGCCTCAAGATCCGGCAAGCCGGCTTCGATATCGTTTATGAGCCGGCAGCCTGTCTTTACCATCTGGAGCGGCGCTCGATCAGCCGCAGCCAGGATTACACGCGCGGCGTCGCCAGCCAGTACAATGCATGGCTGCATACCGAGCGCTGGAACCAAGACATTACCACCCTGATGCCATCCTACCTCGGCGCCGAAGAGGCGGCAGCGCCGAGCACCCGTAAGCCTGCCGCCAGGAGCGCCGCATGAACCAGCCCGCACTTCGCCACGTAGACAACCTGCAGCCGGCCTGGCAACAGAACGAAGACCGTATCGAAGGCATGCTTCAGGCGGTTCTCACCAATCGTTTCCTGCCGCAGCCGGACCAAAACAGCGTCTTCGTCGGAGATGGCAACTACCGGGCTGTCGGCGCGGAGTTTCTCGGCCACTTCATCCGCATGGGCGGATTACAGCCGAAAAGCAGCGTGCTCGACATTGGCAGCGGCATCGGTCGCATGGCCGTTCCGCTGACGCAGTATCTCGATAGCGATCACGGGCGCTATGTCGGTATCGACCCGGTGGAAGACGGCGTCACCTGGTGCCGTCAATCCGTCACGCCGGTCTATCCGAATTTCACCTTCCAGCATGTCGACATCGCCCACGAACTCTACAACCCGTCAGGCAGGATCAACGGCAAGGCGCTGAAGCTGCCTTACCCGGATCGCCAGTTCGACTTCGCCATCATGACGTCGATCGTCACCCATCTGCCGCCGGACGAAGTGCTCGTCTATTTCAGCGAGATCAACCGGATGCTGAAGCCCGGCGGGCGGCTTTTCGTTACGGCCTTCGTGGTCGACGGCATCGCCGCGAAGGATGAACACGGCCGGCGAGATCCCCGCCTTGCCTTCGTTCGCAGCGGCGACGGCCCCTGCTGGTTCGTGCCCGGTCTGCCGCCGCTTGCCGCCGTCGGTTTCGACGACGGCTTCCTCGACCGGGCGCTGGAGCGAGCAGGTTTCACGACGGTCCTGAAATCGCTCGGTCACTGGCGAGGTCAAAGTGCCGGTCACTACCAGGATGTCTTCGTCGCCGAACGCAGGAGTGTGAGCGGATGAAGAAGCGCATTCTGGTCGCCGCGCACAATCATCCGGCGCTCCACCCCGGCGGCACGGAGATTTTCGCGCACGACCTCTTCCGTGCCTATCAGCGGGCCGGTCACGAGGCGCTCTTCCTCGGCGCCACCAACCAGACCCATCGCCAGGTGCGGCCCGGCACGAGCTTTCAGGCGATCGGCCCAGAAGGCGACGAAGTGCTGTTGTGGTCCGGCCATTTCGATCGCTTCTTCATGAGCCAGATCGACCTCTATGGCGTCGTGCCCGACCTCACCGAGCTTTTGCGCGATTTCCGGCCGGATGTGGTTCACATCCACCATCTCCTGCTGCTTGGAGCGGAGTTTCCGCACATCGTCCGCCGCACCCTGCCCGACTGCCGGATCGTGATGACCCTGCACGACTACTATCCGCTTTGCCATCACGAAGGGCTGATGGTGCGCACAAGCGGCAAGGAGCTTTGTCACAAGTCGAGCCCCGACCGTTGCCATAGCTGTTTCAAGGACATTCCGCTCGATCGTTTCGTGTTGCGCGAGCAGCATCTGAAAGCGTTGCTCAGAACCGTCGATCGCTTCATCTCGCCGAGCCAGTTTCTGAGGCAACGTTTCATCGACTGGGGTCTTAACGGCGACCAAATCGACGTGATTGCCAACGGCCTGCCGCCACGGGACGCGCCGCCGCGCAAGGGCCAGCCGGAGAACGATCGGCCGGTCTTCGGCTATTTCGGCAATCTCAACCCCTGGAAAGGCACGTCCGTGCTTCTCGAGGCTGCGCGGCAGTTGATCGACGAGGGCCTGCGTTTTGAGCTGCGGGTGCATGGGGGCGCGCCCTTCCAGGCCGACAGCTTCAAGGACGAGATCGCCCGGCTCTTCAAGAAGACGGCGCCTTCCGTCCAGCAGCGCGGCGCCTACAGGCGCGAGGACATCGGCGGCCTCATTGCTGCGGTCGACTGCACCATTGTGCCTTCGATCTGGTGGGAGAACGCACCGCTGGTCATCGGCGAGGCCCAGTCCCAGCGTAAACCGGTGATCGCCAGCAATATCGGCGGGATGGCCGAAATGGTGCAGGACGGCGTCAACGGCATCACCGTTTCGCCAAACGATCCGCGTGCGCTGGCTGCCGCCATGCGCCGCATGGCGGAAAGCCCTGACCTTCGGCGCCGCCTTTCGGCCAATGCCCGCAAGCCCAACGATATCGATACCACTGCCCGGCGCTATCTCACGCTCATCGACGCGATCGAGCCCCGAGAAACCGCCGCCGCCTAGAGGGAAGACCATGTCTGTAGCAGCCGACAAACCGGACGTCGCACCGGAGCAGAACAATGCAAAGCCGCTGAAGGGCCGCGTGGACGCGATCGACCAGGGCCGCGTCTTCGGCTGGGCATTCGACCCTGAAACCCCGGAAAAGCGGCTTGCCATTCGCGTGCTTCTCGACGGCAAGGTGATCGCCGAGGCGCTCGCCGACCGCAACCGGCCCGATCTCAAGCGCAACGGCATTGGCGACGGCAACCACGCGTTTGAAATCGCGTTGCCTGAGATGGCGAGCGCGCGCAGCGGCGAACTCGTCGTGCTTGCGGCGACCGGCAAAGGCGGCGAACTGCCGCTTCGTGTTCCCAAGCCCGACGAACAGGCCGCTGAGGCGCTGATTGCGGCGCCACTTGCAAAAGTGCTCGACAAGCTCGACGTGCTGATGGCAGCGCAAAGGCAATTGCAGGTCTCGCAGCGTTCCGCCCTGCGGTCGAAAGTTGACGACGGCGATGAAGCCGAAAGCCCCGGACTTGCAGCAATCAGCGACGATGTCGCGAACCTCCGCGGAGAAATCACCCAGCGACTGACCGATCTCGACGTTCATCTGATGCGGCTCGACGGTGTAATCGCGAGTATGGAAAAGAGCCTCAACGCACTGAAGCAGCGCTCGAACGGCGATTTGAAGCCGGCGTTTCTGCTTCTCTTTGTCCTTGCAGGCTTTGCGGCAGGCGCGATCCTTTCCGTCTTCCTTCGGACCTGAGGCCCATCTCATGCCCAGTACGGAACTCAGCCTTTCCGCAAGCCCTGCACCGCTTGGCCGTATTGCGCGCGGTGGGCGCATTATCGCCTGCCCGATCGACGAAACAATGCTTCTCGTTATCGGTACCGGTGGCCCGATGGCCGATCAGTTGCCGGTCGAGATCAATGAAGATGCGTCAAGCCAGGTCATGGCGTCGGTCGTCGGTTGGCGGCTGGCGGCACCTCAGGCTTCCACCACGCATGGCTTTGCCGCGCTTCTACCGCTCGATGGCTCTGATCGTCTGCCGACGACCCTGCGCTTCGGCACGGCGGGTAACGGCAAGCGCTACATGGTCGCGCCACGCGCCGCTTCGATTGGTGAAGTCACGGCGATGCTGAAGGATATCGCCGGTCCGCAACTGTTACACGTGCTCGGTCGCCTGGTCGACGTGCTGATCAAGCCGCCGCATGCCGATCAACGGCTCGCAGCCATCACGACCCTTCTCAAGACGGGAGCTGCGAGCGACGGGTACATCGAGCTCCTCGGCGAGGGCCATGACGGCACCATCGCCCTGAAAGGATGGGCGCACGACCTGCCTGCCGGCGTCTGCCGGGCGATCGTCAGGAGCGACGATACCTTCCTTGCCGAATGCAACGTCGCCATTTTCCAGCGCAACGACGCGCCTGACGGCTCGGCCGGCTTTGTCGGCCTGCTGTCCGCAAACGACCTACCCCGCGCACGCGACATCAAGGGCATATTTTATCGCGGCCGCGGCGCCTGGCGGTATGCCGGGCTCCACGAACGCCGGGTGGTGACCGGTCCGCTCGATACGCCCGGCCATATCCGCGCGATGCTGCTCCAGAGCCAGAGCTCGCCGCAGGTCATGCTTCGCCTGCGCGATGCCGCGAGCGGATACGATGGCACCGAGACGATCTCGAGCCTTCCGGTTCCTGTCCGCCTTGGCGTGGATGCACTCTACCAGGGTGAGGATGGTGCCTTCCTGATTTCGGGCTGGCTTTTGGACGCGGAAGGCCATGTGGAAAGCGTGCGGCTTTGCCGCCAGGGCGGCAGAGCGCGGCTGGATGCAGGCTGGACCCGGACCGAACGGTCCGACGTGGAAGAGGCCTTCGTCGATCGCCCGGAGTTCAGAAGCGCGATTTCCGGTCACCACCGGTCCCATGGTTTTATCGCTCAGGTCGAGGCGCTTGGCGGCGAGGCGGATGGACCAGTTCACCTCGAGCTCACCCTTCGCGATGCCCGCCGCGCCTATATGCCACTTTTCCCGGTGCGGCTGCCGGCCCGCGCCGCCGCCTTGCGGCTGCTTGGCTCGATCGATCCGACAAGCTGGGCCCTGCCCGATATTATCGACCGGCAGATCGTCCCTTTCCTGACGGCGGCGCGCAGCACCGCACCGACCATCGAGACCGTTGTCGACATGGGCCCCTTCGACCAGGCTGAGGGTACCGCCATCCTTCTTATCGCAGGAGAAGCCGAGACGGACTTCGCACCGCTTTTGGGGCTGCTCGCGCTTGATCCCCAAACCCGTCGTGCGCCGATCGCGCTCGTGCTCCAGGCCGAGGGGTTCCGAAGGCACGCGGTCCACATCCGTCAACTCTCCGAATTCTATCGCTTGCCGCTGCGGCTCGTCTCCGTCGAAGGCGCCGGTGATGCATGCGACCTGGCGCAAGCGGCCGCTGGGAGCACGAACAGCGATGCAGTCATCCTGCTTACCGCGTCGCTGACGCCAGCCAATGCCGGGTGGTATCAGGCACTCGTTTGCGCTTACGAGGCAAAGACGGGAAGCATCATTTCGCCAACCCTTGCCTATGAAGATCACTCTATCCGCTGGGCCGGCAGCACGTCGCTCGATCGCCCCGACCATCTGCAATCGAGCCGCTACGCCGGCTATCCCGTCGGCGCCGTCAATCGTCTGAAGCTGACGAGGGTTGCAGCCGCATCGCTCGATTGCTGCATCCTACCGCGCGAAGCGCTGTTGGAGGACGCGGGCCTGTCGCCGACCTATCTCGGCGCAGCACTGAAGGGGCTCGATCTTGCCCTTCGCCTGAGCGGAAAGGGCTACGAGGCCTATTGGCTTCCTTCCCTGCAGATGGTCGGATCGGACGACATGCCCGGAGCGGGCTCTGCCGCCACAGCCCGGTTCGTAGAGCGTGTCGATCGGACGCTGTTCCGCGGCCGATGGATGCCCGCCTCCGAAACTGCCAGAACATTTTCCGAAGAGGCTGGCGCATGAGCGAAAAACTCCGCGTACTCGTGGTCTCCCATGGCCACCCGACCCATTCGCTTGGGGGGGCGGAAATTGCTTCGCATGGTCTTCACAAGGCGCTGAACGGCCTGTCGGGTGTGGAATCGATCTACCTCGCCCGCGTCGGCAATCCGGTTCCGCGCCATGGCGCCTCCGCGCTGATGAGCCTGCGTCTCTCCATGGACGAAGTGCTCTACCATGCCGAGGACTTCGACCATTTCTTCCTCTCCAATGGCGATACGGAAGCGATCCGCCGCGACCTCCTGCGCTTCGTCGGCGACATCAAGCCTGATGTCGTTCACTTCCATCATATCCTCGGCTTCGGCATGGAAGCGCTCTACGCAGTGCGTGATGCCCTGCCCAAGGCGCGCATCGTCGTTACGTTCCATGAGTATCTGCCGATCTGCCACAATCACGGGCAAATGGTGAAACGCCCCTCGGGCCAGCTTTGCAACGGCGCCTCGCCGATCAGCTGCCACACGTGTTTCCCCGAAATCCCGGTATCGAGGTTCGTTCGCCGCGAACAGTTCGTGCGCGGCATGCTCAATCTCGCCGACGCTTTCATCGCGCCGAGTGCCTTTCTCGCCAATCGCTATGTCGAGTGGGGGCTCGAAGCCGCAAAGATCTTCGTCATAGAAAATGGCATCGTCATGGGCGACAAGGCGCCCGCCCGCGAGCTGCCGTCACCGACGGCCCGGCGCAACCGCTTTGCCTATTTCGGGCAGATGACGCCGTTCAAGGGCGTCCACGTGCTGATCGACGCGGTCTCGCGCGTGCCCGACGACATCTGGGGCGATGATTCCTCGCTGATGATCTTCGGCGGCAACCTCGAGCGTCAGCCGAAGGACTATCAGGAGAAGGTGGCCAAACTGATCGAGGACGCCGGTCGCCGCGTCCGCTTCTACGGCGCCTATCAGAACCAGGACATGCCGCAGCTGATGCGCTCGGTCGACTGGGTGGTCATGCCCTCGGTCTGGTGGGAAAATTCGCCCGTCGTTATCCAGGAGGCACTACATCACGACCGGCCGATCCTCTGCTCCGACATCGGCGGCATGGCAGAAAAGGTCCGCGACCGCCTGGACGGCTATCACTTCCGCGCCGGCAGCGCACAAGACCTTGCTGATCGGCTGATCGACGTGCTGAGCACGCCGCTATCATGGGACAACCTTAGGGCAACCCTCAGGCGGCCGATGAGCCATGTCGACTGCGGTCGCGAACACGTCGCGCTTTATCGGAAACTGCTCAAAGAGGAGTAGCCGGTTCACCCAAGCACTGCTGTGGCCTGAACCGAAACGCAAGGCACGGCTCCATCACTCATCCTGCAACTTCAAGCGTCGAACTTCCAACCTCATTGATCAGTTCATTGCTTATATTAAACAATGGAATGACCTGATCTTTTAAAAGACGAGTTGAACGGTGGAACTGGTACAGGGCGCGGGTATCGGATTAGTTGCCGTTCGGGCTCCACCACTGATGGAAGTGGTGAACCGGTCCCCGTCCTTGCCCGATTTTGAGCTCTGCTGCGGCAACAAGCGCCTCATGCAGGTAGGCCTTGGCGGCGATAACCGCGTCCTGAAGCCTCTGTCGACGGGCAAGGCCGGCAGCGATTGCCGCAGACAGCGTACAGCCTGTGCCATGATCGTTTCTAGTTTCCACCCGCGGGCGCGACAAGCGCAAGGGGGTGTCCCCGTTGAAGAGGATATCAACTGCTTCGTCGCCTCTGGAATGCCCTCCTTTCATCAACACGGCGCGTGCACCAAGCTTCAGGAGCGCCTCCGCCTGGCGTGACGCCTCCGTCTCGCTCTCGGCTATGCCGCGGCCTGTCATCAGTGCCGCTTCGGGCAGGTTCGGTGTCACGATGTGCCCAAGCGGCAGCAATTCCTCCTTGAGCGTCGCGATCGCATCCGGGCGCAACAGCACGTCACCGGAGGTAGCAACCATCACTGGATCGATGACAGCCAAATGCCCGTATCGCTTCAGACCGGACGCGATCGCCGCAATGGTCTCCTGGCGAGACACCATGCCAATCTTAACCGCACCAACTGCGAGATCCGAAAACACGGCATCGATCTGAGCGGTGACGACGGCTGGAGAGATATCCTCAACCGCCATAACACCTCTCGTGTTTTGCGCAGTGATGGCCGTGATCACGCTGGCGCCATAGACCCCAAGCGCCGAAAACGACTTCAGATCTGCCTGGATGCCGGCCCCGCCGCCGGAATCCGAGCCTGCGATGGTAACAGCGATGGCGGTCATGCATCCCTCCGCCTAGTGAGTAAGAGGCGTTTGACAAGCACCCCAGTACTCGGTCCGCCAACAGATTGCGAGCGCAGACCTTGATGAGGAAGTTTGGAATGAGCCCGAAGAAATCGACAAATCAAAAAAATGGCCACTTCGAAAGAACGTACCGGCGGTACATTTCCAATCAGAATACTAGACAGATCCGGATGAAGTGCAGGGCCCGAAAAATCAGTGCTATTCCTGCACAACCCGACTCAGATTAGGTTATAGAGTGGCATCAAGACCCCTTTCAGGCAATGGACGGCGGCGATTTCGAAAACATCCGTGTTCTTTTCTATTGCTGCTAGGGATGCTAAATTCACTTACTAAAACAAAATACACAGCAAATCGCCCGCCACAGGGAACGGTAATTGACGGAATTTTCGATCGAAATGTTTATAATAGCTATCGAAGCATTCTTGCATACGAGAGCACGTTGTCGACAGGCGTCTGCCCAGCGAACAATCACTTACGTCTGCGAGGGAATGAAAAAAACTGCGACGATGCTTCCGCCATGATTGTATCAGCCACTTTCGTTTTCCTTGTCGGAATCGTATTCGGCTTCGTTCTCTCTTTAGTCGTTTGCATTCCACTACATGCAATTATAGCCTTATTTGGGCTTATGGCCCCTAGCGATCCTCGCCTACAAGCCATCTGGTTATATGGCGGGCCCTTCATCAGCTTTTGTTACGCCTTGCTCCAGACTTGGCATTGGGTGAGCCTCTGCCAGAGAGCACGAGGGCGAAATCTACGTTGAGCGCCTCCCAGGCGTTGCACTATTTCGCTCAGCAACAGCAATAAGATCGACCACGGGATCAACCCTAGATCTTTTTTCTGTCACGCTTCCCGCGACAGTCCAGTTCTTTCTGGTTTGTAGAGACACCCGGACATTCGAGTGGTATGCGCATTCATGAAACACATTTGATTAGACCTATCAAGGAGGTATCGATGACCGACAAGCGTAAAGTCCGCAAAGCCGTGTTCCCGGTCGCAGGACTGGGAACCCGTTTCCTGCCGGCAACCAAGGCCGTGCCGAAGGAAATGCTGACGGTGGTGGACAAGCCGGTCATTCAATATGTGGTCGACGAAGCGCTGGAAGCCGGTATCGAGCACCTGATCTTCGTCACCGGCCGCAGCAAGGCGGTCATCGAGGATTATTTCGACATCCAGGTCGAACTCGACCAGACCCTGCGCGAGCGCAACAAGAAGGCCGAAATCGCGCTGCTCGACGGTATCCTGCCGAAGGCCGGCACGACCAGCTTCACCCGCCAGCAGGCGCCACTCGGCCTCGGCCACGCGGTCTGGTGCGCCCGCGATCTCGTCGGCAACGAGCCCTTTGCGCTGCTTTTGCCGGACATGATCATGAAGGGCGAAAAGGGCTGCCTCAAGGGCATGGTGGAGCTCTATGAGCAGAGCGGCGGCAATGTCATCGCCGTCGAGGAATGCGCACCGGACCAGGCCCACAAATACGGCATCGTCGGCGTCGGCGACAAGGTAGGCGACGGTTTCAAGATCACCAAGATGGTCGAGAAGCCGGCACCGGGCACGGCCCCGTCAAACTTCTTCATCAACGGCCGCTACATCCTGCAACCGGAGATCTTCCCTATCCTCGAAAAGCAGGAGCGCGGCGCCGGCAACGAGATCCAGCTGACCGACGGCATGCTCAAGCTTTCCGACAACCAGCAGTTCGCCGCCTATCACTTCCGTGGCGATACTTATGACTGTGGCGCCAAGGATGGCTTCATCTTGGCAAACGTTGCCTTTGCGCTGGAACGCGGCGACATCCGCCCGACCGTCGAAGGTCCGCTGAAGTCGCTGCTCAGTCGTGTGAAGTAATCGGATTCACTTCCAATTTGCAAAGCGCGCGCCCAATAGTCGCTGCCAGACCACTGACAAATCCGTCGATATTTTCGGCGGGTTTTGTTTTTGGTCAGGCATTTTTGTTGTGGTTTGATTTGTCGGAGAGAACGAAGGGTGCGTTGGCTTACGCGATGCTGCCCTTTGGCGCTTTGCTCATCGCCATGGCGATCTTTTTGATGTTCTGCGCTGCGGCTGCCAGCAGGCACTGGCACGCGATGTCGTAGAGACGCCCAAGGACAACCCTCGCCTCCGCGCCGACGAGCCTTCCGCAACCGACTAGCCGTCGCACGATCGCGCCGTCTTCGCTCGCGAACGGGTCACCTCTACCCCCTGACCTCCGCACCAACAGACCACACGTTCGTTCATGAAGGCGCTATCGTTGTCGAACTCCACGCCCAGCAGCGGGAATGGAAACAGCGAGCGGGCCTGATTGAGGACAGCGATAACGAGACCGCTTTCGCGCGTGCGGCCTGGCACGCCCTCGGTCCAGCCGATAGCGTCATCGGTCGCACCATCGTCTGCACGAAACTATCGGACGAAAAGGTTCCCGAATACGCCACGAAGTCGACCTCGACATAACCGGGCAGCGGATCGTTCCAGTCCCCGAAGGTGCGCACCGGGGCCGACCGGCGAACAGCAGAACTCATTCCAGTGCGCTGACGCTGGCCACCGCGGGCCGCCACACGTATCTCTGACGGCAACCGGTCCATCGTCGCCGCGCTGACGGTCAGTAGCTTATCGCGAAGCTCGCTACTCAGATCGAGCCGGCCGTGACGCTCAAAGGCTGGAAGCAAAATCGGGATCAGCGGCTTCAGACGTTTCGGGCAGAGGCGGTCGGATGCTTCCCACAGAGCAATCAGCGCATCCCGAACCACGGGACCATATCGGCCAGCATATTTGCGGTGATCTCCGGTAACTGCGACGAACTCATCTAGGATCCTTTGCTTGTCCGCCCGACAGCTCGATCGATATCGTTCGATGATCGCCTCAACCAGTTCCGTGTTATCCATCCCCCCCAAGCCGGTACAGCGAACCATGGCCGTCCCATCGGGAGTATCAACACTATCGGCAACATTTTGCTTGAGGCAATGCGGGAGGTGCGGACGAATTCTTGGACTGCTTATGCTGCAATTCCGAGGTTCCGACGGTATTCCGCGGGGCCCCTGACTATCCTCTGCCGCGAACTCCATTTACAGGATGCAGGGCAGATCTGCCCCCTCTACTTAGATCCGGAAACAGATCAGGAATACCCGATTCCGCGCGCCCCCCCATTTCAGCTGCTAGAGCGCTAGTGATGGCCGCTGCCCTCTGCCTCATAGCCTCGTCGTCAATCAAAACTAGAATTGAATTCCTCCATGCCTCCGGGTCGTAGGGGAGACGCAGCTCATTGCTATCATCTGGTTCGCCATAGGCAAAGCTGGCAGAGAATATGCCTGCCGCCCCATATCGCGCCACATCGATCCGCTTCGTTGGCGCGCGACTATCATTTTCCCTTGAAGGCGATAGTGGAACCAGCATGATATCGATCGTACGAGCTTGTCCATCCGCTAGATAGGCCGCCCACGGCAACGGCTTGCGAATGGACACGCGGTCGATCCCTTTCCAGAGAACGGCAGCCTTTTCATCGGCAAAGACTTCAAAGCGGACTTGCGGCCTCTGGTCCAAGACGGCTCGGATGATGGGACGAAGGAAGCGGTGCTCTTCGCGATGAACAGCAGTCGCATGAAATGCGATTAGTATGCCGGAAGAGCGGTCGGCGGCCATAACGGGAGAAACGTTTGGGTTGCGCTGCCATAGATACCTCGCAGGCGCCGGAGGCAGAACCGACACATTCCTCGTCGCCAACGTACCCGCCAACGGCGCGGTCGATGTCCAAACAGCATCAAGTTGAGGGTTCAACCGCCGCAGCGGCCATAATGCTCGGAACGAGAGGAACAGGCGATAGCCTAGCGTTGCATCGCGTCCAGTGACGACCGCGGGGATATCATCATCGATGAAGAGGACAACGCCGGCCAGTTGACCGGCGTTGCGCTCGATCCATGCCAGCACGGGGCGCGTGGCATATCGACAGACGATCAGGAATGCGCCCTCGGGATCGATCGACGTCGGCTCGCCTTCACGAATATCCACTACGTCGTAGGGCGGCATCCCATCTGCCGCAAGCCGTCCGGCGAAGTAATAGTCATAGGTTGGATTCGGTAACCTACCCAACAGTACGATGCGTTTTATCGGTCGTCGCGGGAAACGCCGCGCACCCGTTACTCCAGTCACGACCGGCCGGGGCAGTCGGCCTTCGATCCAGCGTTCCAGCTGGCTACGGCCAAGGGTCATGGCAATTGATCTTGTGCGTACAGTCGACGATTCAAACCGACATGCGGCTCTCGACGCCAGCGTTCAACGAAACCGTTCACTCTGAAATCCTATCCCTTCAGAGAGGTCTTTCATGGGTCCTCAAGGCAACTGTGCCTGCCCCGACGACAGATGTAGCTTATGGTCGGCGCATCGGTCTAGTTAGGCCGGGCACGTATCCAGCTATTTCTGGCTATCCGCCGAAGGTGTCAAGTTGGGACAACTGGCGCCGAGCTATGGCGAAATGCGTAATCTGTTCCTCGGACAGCACTCTCAAAAGGTGAAGTGAAAGATGACTTCTATCGGTCTGGTCGGTTTCGCACGTTGGGGCAAGCATATCTTTTGCGATCTGTAGGCATAGGGCGCTGACGTATACGTCGCAGTTTCCTCTCCCGCAAACTAGGTCGACGCCCTGGCAAAAACGCGCCACCTCGGTTTGTGAGAACTACTCGCGCCTGCCCGAAGTGAACGGCTTTGTCGTTGCCACGCCAAATGGTGAAGCGTGTGGCCGTCGTGGCAGAATTGGTTTCCAGGCGAAACCCATTTTTGTCGGTCGGACGGCGGTCAGCCGGTGACCGCTGAGTTGGTGATCGGCGACGCGGTTTGATAGTTGTTGTCGGCTTTGCCTGCGATCTTTCCGTTCGAAAAGGGTGAGCGGCATGGAGAAGCCCATCTCGACGTCGCCTTGCGGGAGGAACGAAGCCCGTTCGTGGCGCAGGTTGGAGATGATGACCTTTGATTTCCGGACCACCTCTCCACCCTCGGCCGTCTTCTCGAGAAAGTCGACTTCGGAAACCTCCTTCAAGCGGAGTTTCTGACTGATGGGTCGATTTAGGTCCTGGCAGACGATCTTGCCAACGAAAGCCACCTGCCGCCGGATGTGTTCGGAGCGTTGGAACTTCTTCTGTCCGTCTGTCGCCGGCTACCGGCTGTCAGCCTATCGCTCCTTGCCGACCGGGTGGGGCCCTGCGCCTCCGGACATTTGGACCGACCTGCATACGCGGCGAAAATTCTTGCTGCAGGACGGGGTTCTCTTTGGCACTTCATTCTCTGTGCAGTGCCAACTTGGCTTGCGATATGCTGAGACGAACAAGCGATGCCGCATACAGCGAAGACCTGCGTCGACAACTCGGGAGCGTAGGACGTCTTTATGCTGAGGTGCCATGGCCGAGCTGGCAGCACTGAAGATCTCGAGATCACGGAGCATCACGGCCCCGTTGCGATGGATCGAGAACTTTCACGGGCACCCGCCCGAATGACCGGTCAGCAGTGCCACGCGACGCACTCGGCGATTTCTGAAGAGGCCTTCTGCGCTCGCCGCGGCGCAGTATTAAATGGAACCAGCGCAGGCCTAGCTGCTGTCGCTAAGTGACTGTTTTCCTGATCACAGGCCGGCGATAGCATTCCCTAACGGACGGACTTCGGCTATCGTTCTGGGGATGGATTCGTATGGAGTACCCGCATGCGCTTTGAACCGACTGCGATAGGGGACGTCGTCCTAATTCTGCCTCAACGCCTCGCAGATGAGCGCGGTTATTTTGCCGAAACGTTTCGCCAGAACCTTTTCGAGCAGGAAATCGGAAAGTGGTCCTTCATCCAGGACAACCAGTCCCTGTCGAAAGAACGGGGTACGGTACGTGGGCTTCATTTTCAGCGCGGCCCCCAGAGCCAGGGGAAGCTGGTCCGCTGCGTTGCCGGCGCGATTCTGGACATAGCCGTCGATATCCGGCCGAGTTCTCGCAACTTCGGCCAGCATGTGGCGGTCGAATTGTCAGAAGCCAATGGCCACCAGCTCTGGGTGCCACCCGGCTTTGCGCACGGTTTCTGCACGCTGGTCCCCGATACGCGGGTTGTCTACAAGGTCACTCAATATTATAGCGCCGCACACGAAGGCGGTGTTCGATGGAATGACCCCAAATTACGAATCTCCTGGCCCGTCAGCGCCGATGAGGCTGTGCTATCCGCAAAGGACAAAGTACGCCCACTTTTTGACGATCTAGTCGGCGACCTCATGGAAGATGAAGCAAGCGGCTAGCCGACGCTGGGCCCGTCGCCAAGGATACATTGGGAATACTATGAAGATACTCGTGACCGGTGGTGCAGGTTTCATTGGGTCTGCGCTGGTTCGCCAACTCGTTCTTCAGGGCAACGAAGTCATGACTGTCGACAAACTTACATATGCCGGCACGTTGACCTCGCTTGCCGCGATTTCGGATCGTGGAAACCACCAGTTCGTGAAAGCGGACATCTGCGACCGCCCGGCGATCGCCCACGTATTCGAAAGCTTCCGCCCGGATACTGTGATGCATCTGGCGGCAGAAAGCCACGTGGATCGATCCATCACCAGCGCGAGAGACTTTCTCGATACCAACGTGCTCGGAACGTTTAACATGCTCGAGTGCGCACGCGGATATTGGGAATCCCTTTCCGCCCCTGCAGGCGCGCGCTTCCGTTTCCTTCATGTCTCGACCGATGAGGTTTACGGGTCTCTTGGAGCGGAAGGAGCCTTCACTGAACAGACGAGCTATGACCCAAGTTCGCCGTATTCCGCAACAAAGGCCGCCTCGGATCACCTAGCGAAGGCCTGGCACAGAACCTATGGATTGCCCGTCATCGTCTCGAACTGCTCGAACAACTACGGCCCCTTCCAATTCCCTGAGAAGCTGATCCCGCTTACAATATTGAGCGCAATTGATGGTAAGCCGCTGCCAGTTTATGGTAAAGGAGAAAATGTCCGGGATTGGCTCTTCGTCGAAGATCACGTCGGTGCCTTGGCGATCATCGCCGCGCGAGGACGCGTTGGCGAGACCTATAATGTCGGAGGGAGGAACGAGCGCCGCAATATCGATGTCGTGAAGGAGATTTGCTTGAGGCTCGACCACCTGTTTCCCCAAGAGAAATCCCGCGAAACACTTATCACCTTCGTGAACGACCGCCCGGGCCACGACTTCCGCTACTCCGTGGACTCAACCAAACTGGAGGAGGAACTGGGTTGGCGGGCTGCAACGTCGTTCGAGAGCGGGATCGACAGGACAATCCGATGGTATCTGGAAAGCGAATGGTGGTGGGGGCCATTACGCCAGACCTACGACGGCCGACGGCTCGGGCAACTCGAGCACGCCGGTCCTTGACATGCAGAACGCTCGAAAGAAGAGATTGGTCGTTATCGGGCGGAACGGACAAGTGGCGCGTAGCCTGGTGGAGCGAGCCGACCCACGGGCCGATCTCGAGGTCGTTACGATAGGACGGCCGGAACTCGACCTGTCGGATCCCGACAGCATCGAAGACGCGGTTCGCAGCGCCAGCCCCGATGCCGTGCTCGCCGCGGCAGCTTACACTCAGGTTGACCGGGCCGAAAATGAAGTGGAGCTTGCTCGGTTCGTCAACGGTCGGGCGCCAGGCATTCTTGCGGAGATCACAGATCGGATTGGAGTCCCGATCGTTCATCTTTCAACCGACTATGTCTTCGACGGGACGAAACCAACCGGCTATGTGGAAACCGATGAAACTGCGCCACTCAACGTCTACGGCCTGACGAAACGCGAAGGTGAGATGGGCGTTCGCGGCGCGACCCGCAATCACGCAATTTTGCGGACAGCCTGGCTCTACAGCCCTTACGGCCGGAACTTCGTGAAAACGATGCTGACGATCGCCCGTGACAAGCCGGCGATTTCGGTCGTCGATGATCAGATCGGCACACCAACGTCGACATTGGATCTGGCCGACGCGATCCTCGTCGTGACCCGGAACCTTATCGAATCGGATTCCCTCGCCTATCGCGGTACATTCCACGCAACGGCTTCGGGGTACACGAGCTGGGCCGGGTTTGCCCGACGCATCTTCGAATGTTCCGCTGCAAGCGGCGGCCCCAACGCGCGCGTGGAACCGATCCCGACCGAGCTGTTTCCGACGCCGGCCATCCGCCCTTCAAAATCGATGCTTGACTGCTCCAAGCTTTTCCAAGCACATGGTGTTCGCTTGCCGCCTTGGCAAGCCTCTGTCTGCGGCGTTGTCGACCGCATCCTTTCCAACACCTAGTTGACATTCCGAGGCGTGACGATGAAGGGCATTATACTTGCCGGAGGTAACGGAACGCGGTTGCATCCGATGACACAGGCTGTTTCGAAGCAGCTGCTGCCAATCTACGACAAGCCGATGATCTATTATCCGTTGTCGACGCTCATGCTGATCGGAGTGCGAGATATTCTCATCATCTCGACCCCAAGCGATCTTCCCCTGTTCCAGCGGCTCCTGGGCGACGGCTCAGAATGGGGCCTGAATCTATCCTACGCCGAGCAACCTCAACCGGGCGGAATCGCGCAGGCCTATCTCATAGGTGCCAAGTTTGTCGGAAAAGACCAGTCCTGGTTGATCCTCGGCGACAACATCTTCTATGGGCACTCCATCGGCGAGATCTTTGCGAATGCGGGCGAATGCGCCGGCGCCACGATCTTTGCCTACCATGTGACGGATCCGCAGCGTTATGGCGTAGTCGAGTTTGACGGGGCCATGCGGGCACTCTCCATCGAGGAAAAGCCAGCGCAGCCGAAGTCCAACTGGGCGGTGACCGGGCTCTACTTTTACGACAACGACGTCCTGGATATCGTGCGCGAACTCAAGCCGTCCGCGCGCGGGGAGATCGAAATCTCCGATGTGAACAGCAGATATCTCGAGCGTGGGGCGTTGAACGTCCAGTTGCTCGGCCGGGGATTCGCATGGCTGGACACTGGCACGCCCGACAGCCTGCTCGACGCCGCGGAATTCGTCGCGACGCTGGAGCGCCGGCAAGGCTTCAAGATCGCCTGCCTCGAAGAGATCGCCTATTCGCTTGGGTACATTTCTGCCGAACAGATGGAGCGCAGGGCCGCCAGCTTCAAGAATACAAGCTACGGCAAGTACCTGCTCGACCGACTGAGGTCTTAAGCCCGCAAGACAACGCCGCTATCGCCCACAATGGCGGCTAGAGTTCCCTAGAGCGAATGATCCCGGACGGCGGCGATCGTCAGCGCAAGAACCGACCACAACGCGGCGCAAAGCATGAAAATGGATACCGTGGTCTCGGTGAAATTCGGGTAGGTCGAGCTTTCGGCGACAGACGGCGATACGATCGGAATTACGAATATCTGCTGTTTCTCTACCTCTTCCCGCGCCTGCTCATAGCCGGACAGTGTAATGCTGTACAGCTTCTCGCGATAAGCGAGTTCGGTTTGCAGCGTTTCGTATTCTATCAGTTTGCTTGAAACGGTGTCCTTAGCGCCCACCGAACCAGTGAGGCGTGCTTCCAGCTTCGTGATCTGCTGGTTGAACGCATCGAGCTGGTCTTTCTTTACCCGAATTGCGGGCGAATTCCCAGATGACTGCTTGGTCATCGTCTCGAGTTCAGTCTCGATTTCGATCCGCTTGAGTGTCAGATCGGTAATCATGATGCTGATCTGTTCCGCATCCTGCACCGGGTCGATCGATTGCTCCGTATTTCGGAAGCTCAATAGCTTGAGTCTCGTCTCGGCGAGGATGTTCGCGCTGCGTTTTACGTCCTGCTCGACCCGCTGCAAGGTGTCGTTGCGGCTGCGCAGACTGATGCCGTTCACCAGCTTTTCGGTCAAGGTCAGCAGCTTCTTGGCCACAAGCTCGGAGTCCTCCGCGGAGAACGCCCGGATCTTGAGGTTGATGATGCCCGATCGCGCATCGAGTTCAGGGATGACTTTGTCGCGCCAGAACTCGACGATGTCTTCGATCGGCAGCTTCTGGTCCATTCGTGCAAGGTAATCGATATCGTTTCTTGCGAAGATCGGCTCAAGAAATGCCGCGCCACCGATATCGTGAACCACCGCGGCGCTGCGCAGATACTCAAGCACCATGAAGGTTTCCTGGCTTGTGCTTGAAAAGCCGCTGATCTGCGCCGCCAGCGCCATCACCCCCGTTACTGAACGCTGCGACTTCGTCCCCTGCTGAACGGTGAAGCTCATCTCCGTTTCATATTGGTCGGATGCGTAAAATGCCAGGTATCCGACGGTCAGCAGCGTTGGCACGAGCACACAGGCTGCGAAAGTAACCATCAGTCGAGTCGAGTGCTGGTAGAGACCCTGCAGGTTTTCCAACATCACTGCCGGCGCGCTCGTTGGTGCAAACAACGAAGGCTTGTCCTTCATCAGCTCAGTCATTTCCTGCTGGAGCTGCTGCTGTGTTATCAGATCGCCGCTGGAGGGCGCGGGCTTCCGAGGCCCACCACTGTTCATCAGTCGCTTCAACACAGCCAAATCCCTCGCCTTACGCCCGGTTGTCCCGGACGGCCTTGGCAGTCGTCACGAGCGCGAAGCTGGCCAATGCGGCCAGGGCAACCGCGATCAACGCATAGAGGAAACGCTTAGGATAGGTTGCGCTTTCCGGCTCGGTTGGTCGCATGAATACGCTCAAATACATTTCTTCTCGCATGGCGGAAATTCGAGCATCCTCATAGGACGCGGCTGCAGTGATGTATTCGTTGCGGGCTATCTGCTGCTCGACCTGGAGCGCTTCAAAATCGCCAAGCACACCAGAGAGAGCGCCCCCAGAGCCAGAACGTCCAACATCCGTGAGCTTGGCACGCTGGCGCTCGATCTCCTTTTCCAAACTCTCTATCTGGCGAATCAGCGTACGCATTTTGACCGAGTTGGACGCAAGGTTGCTGAATGATTCCCGCGTGGCGACCAACTTCGAAAGGTTCAGCTCCAGCTGCGTGACGAGTTTCAGCTGAGCTTGGCCTTGCTGATCTCCATCAAGAACCCCGCTTGCGTCGCGCAGACCTGCCATCCTCTGAACGATGCCAAGAAGCTTCTGACGCGCCCGATCCAACCGCTGTTCGGATACCTCAAGAAGGCTGCGCCGGTTCTGCTCGGACAGACCGTTGACCAATGACACAGTTCTCTCAAGCACCGCGTTCGAAATCGCCATCGCGTCAGCCGGTGTGAAGGCGCGCACCTTCATCGTTATGATGCCAGTGCTCGACTCCTCCGCCACGTCGACTTTCCACTTCCAATAGGAAAGCAGATCCTCGATCGGCTCGCTTGGGTCGAAACGGGAGAGATAATCGGCCTGGGGTGCGGCATACAAATTTCGAAGGTTAACGCGTTGATCGAGGTCGCGCGTCATCGCTTCACTGGTGATATATTTCGAGACGATAGCGGTTTCCGCTTTTGAAGCGCCAGCCGAGGCCCCGGTGACTGACGTGATCAGGTCGCCGACCTGCGATTTTGTCGCCCGGACCGCAAACCGGCTTTCAACCTGGTACTGATCAGCAGCCACAAAGGCGAAGTAAAGGATTGACAAGAACGACGGGATTGCGAAGACCGTGATCCATATCCCGGTCAGCAGACGCCTGAACTGGCGATTGCCTTCGCGCGCGCCAAAGCCGCCGCGGCCGCCGGTAATCGTGCGCTCTTGACGAGCTGCCGTAGCGGCCTGAAGGAGCGCGTGCGAGATGCGTTGCGCAAGCACGGCTCCGCTTTCGTCGACCGCCACCACGTCGCCATGCCGGTCCGACGCCATTCTTGGCGCAGCGATACTCTGCTCTTCAACCTCTGTCGTCATAGTCCCAAGCGTACGAACTTCCTCGCGGCCAAGTCAGCATGTCACTGCTTCGCCCCTATAGCACACAGTTTGTTCAAAATGCGAACTAACCGCGCCAGGTGACCCTGCGCTTTTCTCACGACGCCACAGCCACGTCAACGCCGAACCAAAATTGACAAATTTGCCGAATAACGCCACGTATGCATCTCTTTTGCAAGCTGCGTGACGTTAACGAGGTACCGCGACCTTGATGGTAACATTTCATAACGTCTTCAAGTTTTACAAGACGCCGGCAACGACCAAGATCATCCTCGATCACGTCAACCTGTCATTCGAGCGCGGCTACAGTTACGGCATCCTTGGCATCAACGGCGCCGGTAAATCGACGCTTATGCGGCTGATATCAGGCACCGAGCTTCCAAACGCCGGACGCGTTCGCCGGCACTGCAACGTTTCCTGGCCCCTCGGGTTTGCCGGCAGCCTGCACCCCGAGATGACCGGTCGAGAAAACGTCGCCTTTGTTTCACGCATCTACAATCACTCACCGCGTGAAGTAATCGACTTTGTCCAAGACTTTTCCGAGATAGGAGCCTATATGGATGCACCAGTCCGGACGTACTCCTCCGGCATGATGCAGCGGATCGCGTTTGGTTTATCAATGTCTATCGATTTTGAGTGCTATCTTATTGATGAGGTCCTCGCGGTCGGCGACGCTCGATTTCAAAAGCGTTGCAGGAACGAGTTTGATAAGCGGAGGAAAACTTCAGATCTCATAATGATCTCACATGACATGGCAACGATCCGCGACTACTGCGATCGTTGTCTTGTCTTAGAGAACGGGAGGCTGAGCCTGTACGATGATGTGGGTGAAGCGATTGAGTTTTACCGCATTCTCAACAGGTAGCCGAATATGTATTTTCACATTGATTACGCGACACCGGATTTCGTGGACGGATGGCTGACGCCTGACAATCCTACAGTTGTCCCAAAGTTTCGTATCGAAACTAATGGCATAAACGCCGTTGTACTCGAAGCCAACGTATATAGGCCGGATCTCGTAGACGCTAGACTCCACGAAACGGGACTGGTGGGCTTTCGCTTCGATGACCGAAACGTCCCAGGCTTTTCGTCCAGTTATGATCTCAAGATTACAGAGCTAGCAAATCAGAGGATTATTTACCGGCGATCAGAAAGCACGGAATACAAAACTGGAAAACTTCTGATTTACAACAACCTGCCTGTGCCTTCGCGTCTTTTCAAGCGCAAGCTAGGCGATCAATTCTTAGTCAGCTATCTATCAATAGACGAGCTTGGTATAGACTCTGCGCTTGCGCTGCTCGGAAATGACGCAATTGGGTCAATTTTTTCCGAAGGAAGGCTAGCTCTTGCGACACACTACCGCAAGCTTATAGCGCTTGACTACTGCGTCGCAGCTCTCATCGTCGAACCATTCACAGAACTCGCAAACAGATTGTTGGTCGTCAAAACAATATTGGATTCAAAGCACGGCGCCAACGGTGTCAAAGCCCTGCCACCGCATTACTCGTCGTTGCTTGAGTGCGTAGAGAACCTGAGAGAATTCTCCACGAACGATATAAGTACCGTATTTGCAGACCTCAGCCAGGCACAACGAACTGCAATCCGCGATCCGGTAACCCGAGGCTTAGCGTGCGATCCGAACGAGGAACCAGAACCGCGGCATGTGCCTATCGCATTGGGCAATCTTTCCGCATTCTCGGTGGTAGGTATCGGGTCACGCTTCGAACTTTTCAAACGCGCGCTCTCGCCAGTGATGCCAACATTGAATTTGAGTGACGTCTCTATTTTGACCCTTGCGGCGGCGTCCGAGCTTGAAGCGGCGTTGCGGCGCTCCGCCACTGTACGAAAGCTACTAAGAAACGACGTCCGACTGTATGACTACATTGAGCGATCGATAGACAAGGCGGATAGCCATGAAAAGCGTTGAGAGTCGGCCACGGGTTCATTTTCGGCATACGGTTCGCATTAAGTTCGCAACCTTTCAGGCAAATGCGCGTTCCTACGCGGGTATTCTGGGAGCACTCATCTTGCGCGATGTCAGAGCTCGAATGATGGGCTCGGCTTGGAGCTACCTACGTGTTATCGGTATGCCGCTATTTCACCTTTTAACACTTGCTGCTTTCTACAGTGCGATGGGGCGATCAGCACTTCTGGGGACGGATAAGATGGTCTTTTACGCATCTGGCATCTTACCCTTTATGCTGTTTCTCTACCCCGTACGCTCAAACATTCTAGCGATCGACGACAACCGCCCACTATTAGTATTCCCTCGGGTAAATCCAATTGACTTAGTCATTTCTCGCGCCTTACTTGAAATAGTAAACTCATTGATCGTGATCACCGTATTAGCTTTGGCACTTTTCGCGTTCGGAGCCGACATTGTTCCGAAAAACCCAATCAAAACACTCAGCGGGATTGGCATGACAATGTTGTTCAGCCTCGCTTTCTGCCTACCCAACGCGATTATTTCGCGACTCGTTACAAACTGGCTGCAGGCTTGTGTGCTGACAGCTGTTGGTCTGTATATCAGTTCTGGGGCGCTTTTTTTGCCAAGCCAAATGCCACCTATAGTATCCGAAATAATCTACTTCAATCCTCTCGCCCATTGTGTTGAGTGGGTGCGATCGGGCTATTACGAAACCTACCACGAGGGGCTTTTGGACAAGCGCTACCTAATTGGAGTTATCCTTGCATTGCTGGTGATTGGGTTTAGCTTGGAGCGCTTCCTTCGAGGCAAGCTGAACTAACACTTTGCGCGGCTTTCCATCTTGGATTGAAGTGCCGCCCCACGTTTGCCAATCCAACGAAAGTCGTAAGCGATGGGGTGGACGCCGCCCCCCCACTCGAAGACATCTGTGTACCAGAATCGTTGTGTTGGAATGACCTTGCCCCCAAGTTTTATCCAGTTTTGAGTTCGCTGCGGGTTTTTTTGGTTGCTGTCTTTGGGGCGGTAGCGGCGGGTTGCGGTGCGGAGCCATTTCGGCTGCGCAGCACCGAATCACGTCGCGGGTTGTTGGTCTGAACGAACTCGACAGGTGTCAGCCAGCCGAGGCCGGAGTGCGGTCGGTGATCGTTGTAGTCGCTGCGCCAGTTTGAAAGCGCTGATCGAGCGTGGGCCAGTGACGTGAAGAGCGTCTCATTCAGGAACTCGTCGCGCAGCCGCCCATTGAAGCTTTTGATGAAGGCGTTCTGGATCGGCTTGCCCGGCGCGGTGTAGTGCCAATCCACCTTGCTCCGATCCGTCCGTGAGCGCTCCGAACAGCCCACCTTTCCTTTTGTGATCGAGGCCGCGAGATAAGCTCCTTCACCGATAGCAGCGGAACAGGATGGTTGGAGATCGCGCTGATGCCATGCTTGAAGTCATGGATGAAGGCATGCATGAGGCCAGGCATGAGGGAAGGTATCGTCGGATCGAGGTGATCACCGGTCGACGCCAGCGGCGGAATTGGACTGACGAGGAGAAGGCGCGGATCCTTGCGGAAAGCGCAGAGCCCGACGTGAACATCTCGGCCGTTGCCAGGCGCTGGGGCGCCAATCGCGGCTTGCTGAACGTCTGGCGTCGGGAATCTGGGTTGACCTCTCGTCGCTCTGCCAGTACCTGCGCGCAGCAGGCAATGTTCGTGCCGGTGACGGTGGTTGGCGATCGAACGTCTTCCGAGAACTCGCCGTCGGATGTCCCCCACTACGCCACGGGTCGTATTGAGATCGAGATTGCCGGCGCGCGCATGACCGTGATCGGCTCGGTGGCGCCCGAGTTGGCGCAGGCGATCGTGGCGGCGTTGCGAGCACGCCGGTGATCGGACTTTCGCCGAATGGCGTGAAGATCATGGTCGCGACGCAGCCTGTCGACTTCCGGCGCGGCATAAATGGCCTTGTTGCGCTGGTGGCATCAGCCCTTGCGGCCGATCCCTATTGTGGTGACGTGTTTGTGTTCCGCGCCAAGCGGTGCGATCGCCTGCGCTGCATTTATTGGGACGGATCAGGCATGATCCTGGCGACGAAATGGCTGGAGGCAGGCAAGTTCGTTTGGCCACCGATCCGCGATGGCGCGATGCAGATGAGTAGCCAGGAGTTCTCACTTTTGCTGGCCGGTATTGACTGGACGCGGGTCAAGAGAAACACCGTAAAGCGGCCAAAGAAAGCGGGCTTATCCTATTGGATTTGCTTGACGATTCAGGATCATGTGCTAGGGTCTGCCACGCCGCTTCGACCCGACCCTTTACCTCAGGATGCCGCGCAATTGAGCCGGATCATTCTCTCGCTCGATGCAGAGAATGCCGACCTCAAGGCGCGCATTGCCTTCCTGGAGCAACAGCTCTTTGGGCCGAAATCGGAGAAGATGACGGCTCTCGACCCGGCGCAGGCGATGCTTGAGCTTGGCGATCTCAGCGACATTCCCGCGGCGGCCGATGACCACGTTGCACCCGTCGCCGAGGTGACAAAGCAGGAGCGGCGATCGCCGTCGCGCAACATCGGTCGTTTGCCCAATCATCTCCCACGGTATGAAGAGCTCATCGAGCCGGAGAGCAAGATTTGTCCGTGCTGCTCGTTCGAACCTCATTGTATCGGCACGGATGTCAGCGAGGCGCTCGACATCGTGCCTGCGGTTGTCCGGGTGAAACGGACAATTCGGCCGCGCTATGCATGCCGGGCCTGCGAGAGCGTCATGGTCCAGGCTTCGGCGCCGGCGCGCGTAATGGATGGCGGCATTTGCCGCCCATGTCGCCGTTTCGAAGTTCGCCTGGCATTTGCCGCTGCATCGCCAGGCGCAGATGCTTGCCTCCTGCGGCGTGATCATCGATCGCGGCACGCTCGGGGCTTGGGTGACGCGGGTCGCCTGGTGGCTTGAGCTTCTCTATTATGCGCTGCTAGCCTTTATCCGCTCCCAGCCGAGGGTATTATGCGATGAGACCCCGCTGCCGCGGCTTGATCCAGGGCGCAAACGAACCAAGGTCTGTCAGTTGTGGCCTAGGCGGTCGATGACCGCCCGTGGAATGGTCCGGCGCCGCCCGCGGTCGCCTATACTTTTCCGAAAGCCGCAGCGCTCGCGAGATCGAGGGGCAATTGTTGTCGTTTGCCGGCGTACTTCAGGTCGATGGCTACCAAGCCTATAAAACTCTGGCCAAGCGCCGTGGGAAGAGCAATGTCGCCCCGATGCGACTGGCCTTCTGCCTTGCCTATGCCCGACGCAAGTTCGTCGAAGTCGTCAAGCTGACTGGTTCTTCGGAGGCGCTGTCGATCCTGGCCAGAATTGCCGAGATCTATCGTATCGAAGCGAGACTGCGCGGTGAAAGTGCCGATACCCAGCTCACGGTACGGCGTCGCGAGGCAGCGCCCGTCATAAGCGAACTGAAGGCCCAACTCACGGAACTGAGCCAAGAGGTGTCGTCAAAATCGGCGTTGGGCAAGGCTGTCTCCTACACGCTCAATCACTGGAGCGGACTGGCAGCCTTCCTGGAGGATGGCCGGATCGAAGTGGACTCCAATGTGGTCGAGCGTTCGATGAAATCGGTGGCTCTGACGAGGAAGAATTCGTTGTTCGTGGGCAATGAACGCGGTGGCAAGACCTTTGCGGTCCTGGCATCGCTCGTCAACACAGCAAAGCTCAATAGTGTGGACCCCGAGGTCTGGCTTGACGATGTGCTGGAACGCATCATCTCCGGCAAGGTGACCGCGAAGCAGATGGACACACTCTTTTCATGGGCCTGGAAGGCCGACCGCGAGAGCATTGCAGGTCAGGAGCAACGGGCGGCATGACACAGAACAACCAACAGACAACGGCACGACCGAAGCTCGATGACGAGGCGTTCGAAGCCTTCATCAGGGCACGTCGTCCGGTGTCGCCGATCTGGTCGATGAGCGGTCTCGATGGCTATCTCACGGCTCTCATCATCGGCCCGAAGTTTATCGACCCACGTCAGTGGATCCCGGAGCTGACTGGCCCGGAGGCCCTGAACCTGCCGATGGAAACAACCGAGCATCGGGCCGTGCAAACCATCGTTGCGGAATACAACCGGATATCGGCAAGCCTCGCCGAAACGCCGAAAGACTACCGGCCCAGGTTCACCAGGCTCGATGATCAAACCTTTGATCCCTTCGATTGGGACCTCTGCTTTTTGTTGGGAACAGGATACGCGCCGAGGCTTTGGCAGCCGGTTCTTCGAGTTCATGCCGTCACTGGCGACATCATCGCGCCCATCCGCAAGCTCGGCGAGACAAAACGGAAAGCGACCCGCCAGGATGCTGCTGAGGTCGCCGAAGCACTCGCCAATATACGAACCTATTTTATGCCGAAGCGGGCAAAGCAGAAGTTCTGAGAAAAATCGCTATTGCCGTTCCGTCAACGCCGAAAGCAGTGGGCTGTTCGTCGCCCTCACATCCGTCCATTTGCAAAATCGCCTTGCTGGTGAATTCGCTGCCGTCGTCGCTGACGATCATCCTGGGCTTGCCACGTTCCTCGATGATCCGATCCAGCTCGCGGGCCACCCGTAGGCCGGAGAGCGACGTGTCGGCGACGAGAGCCAGGCATTCCCTGGTGCAATCGTCGACGACCGTTAGAATCCGGAACCTGCGTAAATCGGTGCGTTGATCCGATATGAAATCCAGCGACCAACGGTCATTGGCTGCCATCGGGATCAGCATCGGTGCTCGGGTGCCGATCGCTCGATTCCGGCCGCCACGCTTGCGCACCGTCAGCTTATCCTCCCGATAGAGCCGAAAGAGCTTCTTGAGGTTCACAAGGTGTCCCTCGCGCCTGAGCAGCACATGAAGGAATCGATATCCGAAGCGGCGGCGTTCATGTGCCAACGCCTTCATTTGCTCGCGAAGGCCATGATCGTCGTCGCGTCTGGTTTCGTAACGGATCGTCATTCGGCAAAAGCCGATGGCTTTACACACCCGCCGTTCGCTCATCCGATGGTAGTTCACCAGATGCGCGACAGCTCTCCGCTTTGCTGCGGGCGTCACCACCTCTTTCCCAAAAGGTCTTTCAAGGCGGCATTGTCGAGCATCGCGTCTGCCAAAAGCCGCTTCAGCCTCGTGTTCTCCTCCTCCAGCGTCTTCAGCCGCTTGGCTTCCGACACCTCCATGCCGCCGAACGTGGCTTTCCACTTATAGATGCTGGCATCGCTGACGCCGTGCTTGCGGCAAAGCTCCAGGACCGGCGTACCCGCCTCGTGCTCCTTCAGAATCCCGATGATCTGTTCGTCTGTGAAACGACTGCGCTTCATTCCCTGGTCCTCTCAATCGGCCAGGGCTTACTTCAAAATGGATTATTTCAACGGGGCAAGGTCAGCTGGGCCGTATATCGAAACGCGGGAACAAACAGTTGCGAACGCTCCTGATCGTCGGTGCGACATCGATCCTGAAGCAAGCACGCAGGGGAGTGACGCTCCCCTCTTGGATCGTCTCGCTGATGGCACGAAAGCCTTACAAAGTTGCAGCTGTCGCCTTAGCAAATATGATCGCTCGAACAATCTGGGCGCTTCTCGTCAAGGGCGGTTCGTACGAGATGCTGGCGATGTAGTGAGAACATAGAAGGAGAGGTTCCGGCTTTTTGCAGCCGGATCAAGTGGCAAGTTGCCAAATGCGTGATGAACCCAATGTGTTAAATCCCGACGCCGATCAGACCGTCTTTCCCAGTGCGCCATCGAGGGCGACAAACTGATAAGGCGATCGGCGTCGCGGATCTCATCGTGGCCAGCGGTCATAGACCGCGTTAACAGGCCGGACATATGACCGCACCGCCAGCGGGAGGGCGCGCGAAAAAAACACCGTGCTAACTGGGCGGTTCCACATATGGGGAAGATTCAAACGGCACTAGTGGGGAGTATTGTTCCGGTACTGACACCCTCTGCATCGACGGCTCCTCAACGCGGCAAACCTCCTTGCGCCCACGGAAGAGCTGACTGACGTGGATCTCGGCCGCGCGGGCAATCTCGGAGAGCACCGCGCCCGGCTCAAGGCAGGCAGCAACGAGGTCGTTCGTTGTCGTCGCGGGACCAGCGCCGCCGGCGCTCGACAGACGTTTTCACTTCAATCGGATGCTTCGTCATATGACTCCTCCTCTTATGTTCGTTTGCAAGTCAGCCGAGCATGGCTTCCCCCTTCCGTCTGGCGACGAACGGCAAACGCTCGGAGTTATTGAACAAAGCAGGACACAGGGCGTTTCGACGACGGCGGCATACTCTCATTCGCGGGCTGGATACCTCATTTCCCTATGTTCGTCTGGGGCTGCCTCTGTCTAGTGTCGGGCCTGGATGTCTCTGCCACATAGGAGTATCGAGGGTTCCCCACCGGGGCCCTGCCTCCAACCTTGTTCAACAAACAGATGATTTTGGCGCGCCTATTTTGGGCTGACTATCGGTCTAAGACTTCCCGAGTGGCGCAACCTCTTGTCCAATCGCCCATAGGAAAGCCGCCATTTTTCGCGCGATAGCGGCTACCGCGACTGTCTTTGCTTTGCCGGCACTGATCAGCCTGCGATAACGCGTGCAAAGCTGAACCTGTCCCTTCCACGCTATGTCCCGGACTACCTTCCGCAGGCCTACAAGCCGAGCCTGGATCGCCGGGCTCACACGCGCCGGGTAGCGATATGTCCAAGCCCCTTCTAGATGTCCAAGCCCCTTCTATGAGCGCGCGGCGCGCCCGGACGTTGCCCGCTTTGGTGATCCCGCCACGTTTGACGCGTTCGCCCGTCGAGCTTTCTGACGGTACCAAGCCTAGATATGCCATTACTACGCAGCGAATGAGCGGCCTCGTAGAGCAGAGTTCTCGTCATCACGTCACCGCAGCGGGAGATACGCCCGACCCGATCGCTCTCGTGCAGTGCAGAGCGCACCGCGCGGATCAGCTTAACGACGTGAGACTCGTCGATACCGACATCCACGCGGATCACGGCGTCCCCGAAGATGATGTCCACATTGGAACGGTCGCTTCCAGCCGTATCGACGACCGCCTCAGCTTTCAGACGGCCATTGCGCCGCCACGTGAACAACTGCGAGGGATCAATGCCGATGCGTCTCGCCACCGCCGAAACGCTCGCCCCAGCAGCTACCGCCTGAGCCTTGAACTCATCTGACCAGGGTCGAAACAGCCGCGGCGCCCCCTACAACCGATCCGCAACGGCTTCGATCATATGGAACGTTCTATGTTCGGACACAGCTATTCATACCAACGCTCATTCCCTGAACGCACACGAACAAGCCCGATGCCACCCCCTGCTCCAGACGGGGTCTGCTTGCCGCTTACATCACACGCGCCCCCCCGCGATGATATCTATCCGCGACCTCCTGCCCGCTGCTGGAATTCCTAAGTTGCGCCCGTGCCGAAGATCGATATAGAAGGGGTCCCGTAAGGCATACCACGGGAGACTTACCTTGGACATTGGCGTTGTAGTTTGGGCCGACGATCTAAAATATATATCAGCAAGACTTGCGATCGATAATATCGCACGAGTGCATCACAGGCGCGGCTTTAAAATAAAACTCCTCTGTCTCCACGGCTATGAGCTTTTCAAGCAAACAAGCGCAGGACGATTCGGGTACGAAATTATAGATTGCGAACCATTCTTCTCCGATTTGGAAAAAAAATACGTCGGAATAAGAAGGATATTCTCACACGATACACGCGGGGGGTTTTTCTTCAAGAATACCATGCGATGGTTCGTTTTGAATGAATTCTTAACTGGCAAGAAACTTAGCGTTGACGGCGATATCGTTATCAATTCCGGTGCGACGGACGCCCTCGAGCGCTCTCGGTGCGATTTTTACTATCCGGACAGCACGTGCTTCGTTCAGATTAGTGATGATTTCATGAATTCGTACACTTCGATAGTCGATCTCCTCAACACCGACGCGGTCGCTGGTCTTGAGCATATCAAAGCCGTCTCCCGAAAGCACGATATCCGTCATTGGGGCCTGTCCTCGATCAATTCAACCCTTGATCTTGACGAAGAAAAAATCGCGGCCTTTGCGGTACACAGCGCTGGCCTGTATCGCATACCGGCTGGCAAACGCCCAGAACTGGCAAGTCCGCCGTTCATCGCTCACGCCTGGGGCAACCCACCTCTGGGCCGCTATTTAGAGTCTGAATTTCATAGGTTCCGAGACGGCGTGCGATATTCCTTCAGCAACGATACTCACTACTTTTCCGAATATCCGTTAGCCTTCATGCATTACCAGGAACAACTGCACTATGTCATTGGATGCCATCGCCTCCTACGGGAACTGACCGCGCATGATGACGTCTATCGCAATCTACTGACTAAGGATAAAGTATACCGTTTCCTCAACGGCGAGCTTCCAGATACCAAATACCCGGCATTCATTCGCCTGCTGCACGATGTATCGCACAATCCCGATCGGACGAAAGTCAACCACTGGGACATGCGCGACATCATTACCGAGTGTGAGCAGTACGGCATGGGGCTCCTCTTCTCACGCGAACGGTGGCATAGCCCTTCGATGTTTGCTGACTGAACGTGTTGCCTCAGAAAATACCGACTGGCCCAGCGTCGTAGTAGACTGGAATGCAGGCCCACGTCTTTTGCAGACGGCGTTCTTTAAACACTCTTATATCGCCTTGCTTCAACCGCTATTTATGATATCAGAGGGCCGCTTTATCAAGGCAAGGCACGAAAACATATTATGAGTTTCATGAGAAACCCCTTGAAGATTTACATTGTAAGCCATAACGCAAAAGTCTTTCCGGAGCTTCCCCACTTTGAAGCGATTCAGGGTGGAAGCGCAATTCATTATAGACTTCCTATTTCGGGCGACGATACCAAGGACAATATTTCGGCGCGAAATCCGTTTTACGCGGAGATCACGCCCATGTATTGGGTTTGGAAGAATACGCGATTACCAAAGTATGTTGGTTTTTTTCACTATCGAAGATTTTTCAACTTTGGCCCGGATCAATATCCAGAATCTGTGCATTGGTCTGAAAAGAGTTTCCACGATTTTTCTGAGGAGAATATCGCGCGTTTTGGTTGGGACAAGGATAGTATTTATAACTCAGTTCATGGCAGTGATATCGTAACTCCCGTCATAGAGACCGTCTTACGCCCTCCGGAGTGGCGGGAAGCTACATCGCTTTACAATCATTACGATGCGTTGCACCATATCCGAGATCTCGAGCTGGCGCTTGAAGGGATAGCCAAGCTATATCCTGAACACTCAAAAGTCGCGGAGGAGACCATACAGCGCAAAGAAGGCTACTTCTGCCATATGTACATAATGCGAGCAGAAGTATTTCGTGAATACATGGAGTGGCTTTTTAGTATTCTATTTTACGTAGAGCAGCGCGTCGATCTATCCTCCCCTCTATATTTGAAAGAATATGGAAATCAGCGGATTTTCGGCTTTCTTGGTGAGCGAATTTTCAACATTTTCGTCGAAATCTCAAGAAGAAAGGGGCGTAATATTCTGGAAAAGCAGCGCCTTTTCGGGAAACTCCCTGAGCACTATATGGTTTCTTAAGGTTCAACGATATGACCCCCAGCGTTTCAGTTATCGTACCAATTTACAATGTGGGCGGATTTCTTGAGCAATGCCTAAAAAGTCTGCAAGATCAAGTTCTTGACAGCTTCGAAGTTATTATGATCAACGACGGTTCAACCGACAACGGGCCTCAGATTGCGTCTGAGATTTCTCAAGCAGACAGTCGCTTCTCGCTCTACCACAAAACGAACGGCGGACTTGGCTCTGCCCGCAATGAAGGCATGAAGTACGCCAAGGGCGAATACATCAAACATGTGGACAGCGACGACTGGTTCGACAAGGGCATGCTTGATGGCCTTTTCCGGCGCGCCAAACGTTTCGACGCCGATATCGTTATCGGCACCTATTTTGAGGCGATGAAGAATGACACCGAGGTCCGGTTGGTTCACCTCCCGCCCTCTTTGGCAAATTCGACCGAAGCCTTTTCGTGGCGAGAAAACCGTGACGTCTTCGCAACCCCTACTCCGATCTGGGATAAGCTGTACAGGAGATCGCTGATCGAGGAGAACGGAATCTCGTTCATTAAGGAAAATTGCGAAGATATTCCTTATCGATGGCAGACGCTCCTTGCCTCTAAGCGTATTACGACACTTTCCAGCCCGTACTACTATTATCGGGTTCGTGAAGGCTCACTGTCAGGTGGCCGCACTCTCGGCCTTGAAGTAGAACACGCATTGCGTGTGGCTGAAAGTCATCTCATTAAAGCTGGCCTGCGCAGTGAACTTGACGAAGAGTGGTCGCTCCGCAAAGTATTGGAGACCGTTTACATCCCAATAAAGGCTAGGAAGTCGCTGATTCAGGATCGAGATTTCGCGCGTCAGTTTCTTCCGCGATTGCAGCAGGTTTGCCGCAACATTGATCTTAGGAACCTTGGGCCGCGCCACTCCTGGATTCCGGCGAACTTCATGAGCGTCTATCTCTTCGGTCGCGAAATCATGGATCACGTATCCTTCCGTAGCTTTCTTCAGGAACAACAGCTCCTTCACGAAAGTGAAGGTGCGGATGACTATGCGCTCCGATCATCGCTTTCACTAGCTCGCCCCGGCCGTGTCAAGTTCTCTATAGACCGATATCCAGGCGAGAGCTGGGATGCAGGAACCGTAAGAGGGACAGATCTGGTGCTTGGGTCTCCAGTCTATGCCGATCATCGGGAACCCTGTGTCGCGAGTATCGAATTTGATGTCCAGGCCGAGATCTCCGCGCTTTACGGGACTGTCTTCACCGAACAAGAGGAGCGCAATTGCGACGTGTCGGTCAACGTCGCGGTTGAAACTCTGCAAGGCCAGTTAGTGGCGTTCGTGCGTAGAGTTGTCCCAGTAAACATGCGGTATGAGCAGCTGAAACTAAACATTCCGCGTGGACGTTACGTTCTTAAAGCCTGGGTTGAGGGCGATCCTTCCGTCCCGGCCAGGCATTTTACGGCAGTTGCTATCAAGGATCTTACGATTCTCAAGGTGGAGCATTGAAATCAGGGCCGGATCGCAGTCCAGGCCCGGTCTCTACAAAACTGTTCGACAAGTGCTTGCGCCCCACTACTCTCCTTGCTACGGGATTCTCCTAGATTTTTGGGGGAGCCTGTGCCTGTCATTTGCCGCGATCTGAAGTTGCTTTTTCTCTGCGTACCCAAAACGGGCTGCACAGCGATAGCGAATGTTCTTATTCAGCATTATGGAGGCGAGTGGCTGCCAGAGCACGATGTCTATTCCGCGTCAGGTGAGCTGGTCTGTCACACGAAGCATTCGACTGTTAGGGAATTAGTGCAAGCCGGGTGCCTCTCGCAAGAAGAGGTGGACGAACTCTACATAGTCGGTGGCACACGCCATCCCGTCAGTTGGTTGCTGTCCAACTATTATTTCGCCATCGACAGTTACAAACGGTACGGCGAAGAAACGACAGAAGAGTGGGTCCGGCGGAATTTGGAAATGTACCGTTTTGCCTCGACCAACAACTTCGATGCGTTTGTGCGGGCGTATTGGCCGCCTGATGGGCAAACCGTCAGTTGGGTGCACCTTCAAGACGTTGATTACGTAATTCGACAGGAGCAACTGCAAGTCGGGTTCGACACTATGATGGCGCATGTCGGCGCCGAGACGCGCATTATCCCACTCGATAACATCACCTGGGAACGCGTCCACGCTAGCAACGTTTGTAACCTGCCGACCGCGAGCTACATCGCCGCAGCTTTTTCGAAAGACTTTGACAGATTTGGATATTCACTGGATGAGAGCGTGTCGCAGGACAGCGTTGCTACCAGCATGAACGTCTACTCCGTAGTTTGGGCGCGATCTCCAGAGTACGTCAAACACCAATTGGCGCTCAAGCAGCGGGCTGCGGCGCAGAGAAACAAAGGGGTGTTCTGTCGTATTGATGTTCTCGTCATCGATGGGTTTGAACACTTTTCCGGCGTAATAGAAGAACTGCGGGAGCTTGATTGCCACGTCCACGATAAGAGTTCAGTGTTCCAAGGGCTTGTAGAACGCTATCGGAATCTTTGGGTACATTATGAGCCGTTGATCATCGGCAGCTACGACGGCGATTTCTTTTTCAAGAATCTCATGCGATGGTTGGTCTGCGCAGAACACGCGTCGGGGCATCCCTTTCTGCACATCGATGCCGACCTTGTTCTAAATGAAGATCCACGAAAACTGGCGACAGATTTCCACGGCAAGGGGTTCTATGCCTCTTCGACGTGCTTTGTTTTCGTACGGGATAGCAGTGCGTTCGCGGCAGCATATGCGTCCGATCTGGACAGATTGGATAGAGATCCAAGCGGTTTCAGCCGAGAGATTGGCATCACTGCAAGGACGAGGCAAACGGCCGAGTGGGACTTGCATGCCGTAGAATCTTTGACAGACTTGGACGAGGAGAAGTTTTTTTGCTTCCACATTCACGAACACCCGCTGTCATGGGCGCGCCCAGACAATTCTGAATATGTATACATTCCATTCGTTGTCCACACCTATGGCCCTCACAACGGTGTAGGCGGTACCGCGAGTGCACTTCCGATCGCCTACGACTGGAGAAATCGAGTGCACTATTGGAACGGCAAGCGTATGGCTTACATGCACTACCAACGACGTTTTGCTGATATTCTTGGGGTGCATACGGCCCAAGCAATGCTGGGGGTAACGGCTGAGTGTCGATGGTGCATGAGGCCAGTGGCGTGGCCAGCAAATTCGCGTGAAACCGGCGTCGATCACCTTGTTGCGTCATTAGTTTCCTTTAATAGCGGCCTCACAGTTCACGGTAAAGACCCGTTCTCCTACGAAACGATCATAAGCACATATGAGCTTTGGGGGCTCAGCGAGGTTTTCGTCAACTATTTCTGGCATGCGAAAGGAGCCTTTCGATGACAGTTGAAGACAATATAGCCTAAGTACTCTATCCGTTGGTCAGCGAAGAATACGAACAACACCTCGAATTGTTAGATAATTTTTACTTGGGTGAAGACGATATTGCGCTAGTCTGTCAATCAGCGCAGAACTTTGGCTCTGACGCAGATTTGGCGTGTTGCTTTCATATTGCACCGATCAGCCGGGCTTGAAGAAGATCGAGTTTTCCGCGTCCGTACATTTGGCGTTTTACCAGCTTGAGCTTGGTTATCTGCCCTTCGGTCTGCCCATTGAACCAGGGTGAGACGATCGCCGCTCTAACCGCCTTCATGGTAAGCGACAAGCTGGGGCCGTTCAGGCGGCGTAGTTCCACGGCATGAGTGCGTCAATATCGCTGATGGGCCATCCATTTGCGAGGCGCTCAAGTGTCTGGGTAAGCCAGGCTTGCGGATCGACGGCATTCATCTTTTGCTGTCTGCAGGAGCGTCGCGATCGTCGCCCAGGTCCTGCCGCCGCCGTCGCTACCAGCGAAGAGGCTATTTTTCCTGGTGATGGCCTGGGGTCTGATAGCTCGCTCGACGATGTTGGAGTCGAGCTCGATGCGGCCGTCGGTCAGGAAGCGCTCGAATACGTCGCGACGCGATATGGCATACCGGAGAGGTTCGGCGAGTTTGGATTTTCCCGACACCCGCGGCAGGGTCGCCTGCCATGGTGTGAAGAGGTCACGGACGATCACCGCCGAACTTTCCTGACGCGCTACGACACGAGCTTCGGGACTTTGGCCGCGGACGGTTTCCTCGATTTCCCAGAGCCTCGCCATGCGCTCGACCGTCTCTGTGGCGACCTTCGAGCTCTTCGCCGCGTGCAATTCGTAGAACTTCCGCCGGCTATGTGACCAGCAACCTGTGTTCCGGCGTCCAATTTTGGCTCTGATTCATTTTGGATGCAGTCGTAACGATGCTGCGTTGCTGGTTTCCACAAAGGAATCAGTATGATGAGCACTAAACTCTGCGCTTCTGATTTGGTCCCGGCTGGCTTCCTGCTTGCCGCAGCCAGCGCAACGGCGGCTTGCCCAGCGCGCGGACGAATGTCTCGAACGGTGCGAAGTCGCTATTGCCGCCAGGTCGCGGACCTTTCCCTTGTTGGTTTTCACGCGGAACTGAGCCGGTTTTTCCACCGAGAAGTGAGCCACCTCTAAGTATGGTTTTCTGAACAGGCTTTGGTCAATGGGCTGGCTTTTTCTCCTCTCTTTAGCGCCGCGGCGGCCGAGCTGGCCTTGAAGCGGAAGCTGTCATTTCCGGTTTCGAGGATATGGCAACGGTGGGTCAGGCGATCGAGCAGAGCGGTGGTCATCTTGGCGTCGCCGAAGACCGTGGCCCATTCGCTAAAGCTGAGGTTGGTGGTGCTGATGACGCTGGTGCGCTCGTAGAGCTTGCTCAGCAGGTGGAAGAGCAGCACTCCGCCTGACTCGGTGAACGGAAGATATCCGAGTTCATCCAGGATCAACAGATCGAGACGAGCCAGCGTCTCGGCGATCTGGCCTGTCTTGCCCTTCGCCTTCTCCTGCTCGAGCGCATTGACCAATTCGATGGTCGAGAAGAAGCGGACCTTTCGGCGGTGATGCTCGATAGCCTGGACGCCGAGAGCGGTCGCGACGTGTGTTTTGCCTGTGCCCGGCCCGCCGACGAGGACAATGTTATGCGCTCCGTCCATGAACTCGCATCGGTGCAGTTGGCGCACGGTGGCTTCGTTGATCTCGCTGGCGGCGAAGTCGTATCCGGAGATGTCCTTGTAGGCAGGGAAGCGCGCAGCCTTCATGTGATAGGCGATCGAGCGAACCTCACGTTCGGCCATTTCGGCTTTCAACAACTGGTGCAGGATCGGCACGGCCGCATCAAAAGCTGGAGCACCTTGCTCGATCAGGTCCGCGACCGCTTGGGCCATGCCATACATCTTCAGGCTCCGGAGCATGATAACGACGGCGGCATTTGCGGGATCATGACGCATGGCGACCTCCCATGATCCGGACACGCAGCCCGTCATAGCGTTCGACGTTGGCCCTGGGTTCGCGCAGCAAGGTCAGCGCCTGTGGTGTGTCGATATCGGGACCATCACTGGTTTTGCTGTCGATCAGCCGATGCAGCAGGTTCAACACATGCGTCTTGGTTGCCACACCGGCATCCAGGGCCAGTTCCACAGCGCGGAGGACGACCTGTTCGTCGTGATGAAGAACGAGAGCAAGGATATCGGCCATCTCGCGATCACCGCCGGGGCGGCGAAGCATCTGGTCCTGCAGTTGTCGAAAGGCCAGTGGTAATTCCATGAAGGGTGCGCCATTGCGCAGAGCACCGGGCTTGCGCTGGATGACGGCAAGGTAATGCCGCCAGTCGTAAATCGTTCGTTGTGGCTTGTCGTGGCTGCGTTCTATGATCCGCGGATGTTCGCAGAGGATATTGCCCTCGGCTGCAACGACCAGTCGCTCGGGATAAATCCGCAGGCTGACGGGCCGGTTCGCAAAAGACGCAGGCACGCTGTAGCGATTACGCTCGAAGGTGATCAGGCATGTTGGCGAGACGCGCTTGCTCTGCACAGGTCCTGGCAATGCTGCTCCAGCCGGGCATTCAATGCCGGCAGATCGGGAAAGTCCGGCATCTGCTGCCACAGCCGCGGTCGGGCATCCTGGACCTTCTTCTCGACTTGGCCCTTCTCCCAACCCGCAGCGGGATTGCAGAACTCAGGCGCAAAGACGTAGTGGTTCGTCATCGCGAGGAACCGGATATTGACCTGTCGCTCCTTGCCGCGGCCGACGCGATCGACTGCTGTCTTCATGTTATCGTAGATGCCGCGAGCAGGGACGCCGCCGAACACACGGAAGCCGTGCCAATGGGCGTCAAAGAGCATCTCGTGCGTTTGCAGCAGGTAGGCTCTGACCAGGAAAGCCCGACTGTGCGATAGCTTGATGTGTGCCACCTGAAGCTTTGTGCGTTCGCCGCCGATCACGGCATAGTCCTCACTCCAATCGAATTGGAATGCTTCGCCTGGGCGGAATGACAGCGGTACGAATATGCCACGGCCCGTCGTCTGTTGCTCACGTTGCCGATCAGCTCGCCACTCGCGGGCGAAAGCGGCTACCCGGCCATAGGAGCCGGTAAAGCCGAGAGCCACCAGGTCGGCATGGACCTGCTTCAGTGTTCGGCGCTGCTTGCGCGATTTCCGGCCTCTGTCTTCAGCCAGGCCGCCAGTTTGTCGGCAAATGGATCAAGCTTGCTCGGCCGTTCCGGTACGTAAACGTCGGCTCGATCGTGCCAGCGTTCAAATACTTTGCGATCGTGTTACGCGACAGCCCGGTGCGCCGGCTGATCTCGCGGATCGACTGCATCTCGCGTAGCGCCATCCGACGGATGATGTTTAAAAGTCCCATGTGGATCACTCCGTTGCCCCCGTCGCTCTCCGCGTTGGGGGAAGGTTCACATGGCTCAATTCTCAATGGAAATTATGCGCCTGACCGGCTCAGTTCCGCGTGGAAACCAACAGCCCACGCGGCTTTGATTTGCCTTTCAGCCGCTCGATAAGGTTGGAACGGGAGACGCCCAGCGTGTCTGCGACGGCCTTCATCGCGAACCGTCCTTCGGCAACAAGATCGGCCGCGATATCCGTTTTTTTTTGAGTCCGCTTTGGAAGGGGCTTCGCGGAGGATTTCGACCTCCATCGTCTTACGGCCGAGCATGCGCTCCAACTCGCGGACGCGGTCTTCCAGTTTCTTCACTTCCGAAGTGCCGACCACCGGCTCGTCAGAATCCACGGCGGCAGCACCTCCCTCGCTCAGGAGCCTGCGCCACCGGCAAAGCAGATTGGGCGCGACGCCATGGCGGCGAGCGGTCGAAGATACCGTCTCGCCTGGTTCGAAACTCTGCTCAATGGTCGTCAGCTTTTGCTCGGTTGTCCACCGCCTGCGGCGAACATCACCCGTCAGCAATTCAACGTGTCGATACTCGTTAGACACAAGCCTGTCCTCAAGCCTGTGCTTGAGCCTTTCTGCTTATGCCGACTGTCCGGTCGAAAGGGGGGCAGTTCAGCCGGCACGAAGGCGGGGTCGGCCTCCTGTACCAAGGCTTGCCGCCGCCAGGTGTAAATGAGGCCAGTCGAATCCTCGAAGCGGCGTGCAACTTCGGAAACCACCGCGCCGGGCGCGAAAGCCTCCGCCAGTAACCGCGCTCTCCCGCCGGAGGGATAAGATAATATCAGCGAAGGCGAATTGCTTTATGTCCGCGACGGCAGCGAATACGGCACAAAGGGCCCGACCGAGAACGGCGTGGACGAGCTCCAAAATCTTCACGCCGACATACGGACATGGGATGGTGGAATCCGCCAGTTTCTCGTCGATGAACAATGCGATCCGGCTGTGGTCGAACGCATTATGGCAGACGAGATGAAACGCGGCCTATAATATCGGCCTCTCGGCCAAGCGAAAATGCCTTCGCCGGACGCTCACGATCAACTCGAGGTTCTCGCCGATCATCTGAGCGCCCCCTAACGCGGTCTGCTGGACGCTATCGCGCCAACCCTCACTGCTACCACACTCAAGCGACGATGGACTTGTTGAACAAAGCCAGCGCTCGACCGACGGCTTGATCCATGTTGTAGTACCTATAATCCCCAAGTCGACCGGCAAATAACACGTTGGCTGCGTCCTTTTCCGCGAGGGCCACGTAACGATTATGCAACTCCTGATTCTCGTCCCGCGGGATCGGGTAGTACGGTATCGTCTTGCCGGGCACGTGAGCGACAGGGTATTCGATCGCCACTGTGGTAACGTCGGACCATTCCTGCGTCAAATGCCCCATCTCCGTAATGCGCGTGAAGTCATGGCTGACGGGGTAATTGACCTGACCAACGGCCTGATGCCGTTGCTGGCGATAGGTCTGAAAGTTAAAGTCGAGCGAGCGATACGGGAGTTCGCCGAGGACGTAGTCGAAATACTCGTCGATCGCTCCCGTATAAAGCAACCGATCATAGCTGACTTCGCTACCGAGATCCGCGAGATCCGTGTTCAACGAAACGCTGACTCCCTGCTGCGCCAGAATACGTTCGAACATCTTCGTATAGCCCTCCTTGGGCATGTTCTGGAAGCTGTCCTGAAAGTAGCGGTCGTCATAGGAAATGTGCACGGGAACACGGGCCGTAACGGACGGGGACAATTGCTCGGGTTCGAGCCCCCATTGCTTTGTCGTATAGCCATAGAAGACGTTCTTGTAGATGAAATCGGCGAGATCGCGAACGCCCTGCACCGGGTTTTCCCGCATCTTCAGGATCGGCACCTTCTGATCGATACCGTAGGCCTCGATCAGGATCTTTGCCAATCGCTCAGCTTCCGCCTTCGGGAACAGGATTTCCAGAGAAGTCAGGTTGAACGGGATAGGAATGATTCTGCCGTCGACCATGCCCAAAACCCGGTGCTCGTACGGAAGCCATTCGGTGAAGGCGGAAAGATAGTCGGCAACGGCGTGCGAGTTGGTGTGAAATATGTGAGGACCGTACTGGTGGTAGAGCACACCGGCATCGTTCCGTCGATCATAGGCGTTGCCGGCGATATGGTCGCGGCGGTCGATCACCAAAGCCGTTTTCCCAGCCTGGGTCGCCAAGCGTTCGGCAATGATTGCGCCAGTGTAGCCAGCGCCGACGATCAACCAATCATAGTGTTTCTTCACGACGTTTTTACCTTCTCATCTGTTACTTGCGCTTCGACCCGGAAGCGACGAGGCCGCGCACGGCCGAAAAAAGCTTGCGTCCGACCGGTTGGGCAATCGGCTTCATCAAATACTTGTTGAGCTGAGCCATGAAGCGGTTCGCCTTCTGGTGCTCGCGATCGAAGCCAAAGTGGTAGGGGATCAAAACGTTCTTCAGCATAGGGCGCATGTAGACCGGGCCGTAGTCCGCATAAGCGCGCAAGACCCGAAGGTTGTTCTGATATTCGCTTGTGTTGCGGCTGAAGCCGGCGTCAGTGTGGCGATACCAGAAGAGATCCTTTGGGCAGACATCGAGCTGATGACCCGCCAGGCAAAGGCGGGCGAGCAAATCCCAATCTTCCCAGGAGGTGTGCCGCTCGGTTTGGAAACCGCCAACAGTGTCAAACGCCGACTTCCGCATGATGCTATTGGCGTCGCCGAAGACATTGGCGAGCATACCGACCTCAAGTGCCGGGCCGATCGGCATGTACCGGTAGAGGATCCGCGTATCGTCCCCGGGCCAGAAAACGTCCTGGTCGAACGCCTTGAAGTGCGAAGAGACCACGTCGCCACCGGTCATGTAGATCCCGATCAAAAACTCCTCGATCATTTCCGGCGTGGAGCAATTGTCGGCGTCGCAGAATATCAGGAACTCGCCTTTGGCGTGGCTTGCCGCAAAGTTTCTGGCTGCACCGATACCGCCGTTTTCCTTCGAGATGAACATGAAGCGGTCATCCGGCGGATTCTGGCGCAGCGCCTCAAACTTGTCGACCGAAGCTTGGTCGGTGCTTCCGTCGTTGATAATGATCGCCTCGAAGCGCTTGTAGGTGGAGCGCTTCAGGGTCAAAACCGTCTGCTCGAGGAATTGCCCATAGTTGAAGTAGGGCACGCAAATGCTGACGAGCGGCATTTCTTCCCGGACGGCCACCTCGGCCGCCTTGCGCTTGCCAAGCTTGACCGGCTCCTGGTGCAGGGCCTGCCAGGTCTGGGCGGCAACCTTCGGGTCATACTTGCCTTGCGACTGCGGCAGGACCCCGCCGAGGACTTCTTTGAGCTTACTCGAAAGGGCCTTCGCCGTGGGCTCAAACAAGCGGTCATCGCCGAGCATCTCCGGAATGCCCCCGCTGCTCGCCGCAATGGTCGGCACCCCGAACATGTGCGTTTCGAGGATCGTGAACGGATAATTGTCGACCAGAGAGGGGATGACGGCTGTCGCCCGGCTCTCGCGAATGTGATCTATGGCTGCGTGTGCGTCGAGTTCCGTGCGAATTTCGAAGGAGATGTGCAGTTTCCCGCATGTTTCGCGGATGCCGGCAACACCATCTGTCCCGCGGGCAGTCAATTGGCCATTCTTGCCGAGGAAGATAAGCTTACGGATCTTTTGCCTTTCGGCGTAGTCCAGTGCCTCCAGCGCCCCCAGGAAGATCTCCAGTCCCTTGCGCGTCTCAAGGCGCCCGAAGAAGGCAAAGACGCCCGGCAACGGCTCATAGGGTGCTTCCGATCGCTTCTGGTCAAAGCAGTAGCGTAGCGTCCGCAGGTCGTCTGCCAGTTGCCATCTGCGCTCCCGGCAGTATGCGATCATATGATCGGACGGGCTGATCAGGATGTCCGCAAACTCGCAGCAATAGCGCTCGCACCACTCAAGCTTGGCGTCGGGCAGTGGCCATTCCACCCATTTGTTCATCCCCTCATGGATCCACTCCGTACTGGAGTGCATCGTGACCGTCAGTGTCGTTTTCTGGAAATATTCCGTCGACCGCTTCGCCATGATGCAAAGCAATCCATTGGCCTGCCATTCCTGGAAGTGAACGAAGTCGAAGTCGCGTTCCCGCAGAAAGCGGTAGACGACATAAGAGCGCCGCGTGAACCAATCAGTATGCGCCACGACATCGGCGTCGACCATCTCGTTCAGATGAACAAATTCTATCGATTTTTTCTTGTAAAACTCGCTCCAATGAGTGGCGCTGAAGTGCTCGATTGGTCCCGTGAAGACAATCGTCACTTTGTGCACCGTCGCCAGCTCCAAAGCAAGATGATAAACATGTGTGCCGATACCACCATTGTTGATGGGACCGATCACATCTGGCGTCACGATGCAAACTTGCCTCGGCGTGAAACTATTTTCGCGTATCATAATGTGCTCCAAATAGCTTCCAAACCTTATCTAAGGATTTTCTTGAAGAACGCCTCAGCGCGAACCGCGAGCTTGCCTTTCGGCGAACCCAGCTTGGTGTAGATTCTATCTGCGATCTGGCCCGCAATCCGCCCCGCAGGTGTAGCAACGGCCCCATCCGACCTAAGCGCGACCTGACGCATGACATTGATAGAGGCCGCAGCCGCACCGCCGACCGCCTGTTCATAGGCTCTTAGCACGCGTCTTTGATTCTTATACGGACTGGTGTTCCGGCTGAATCCCTCGTCCGTATAACGATACCAAAACAGCGAGCGCGGTACGACTTCGATGGAGTACTCGGCAAGCGCCGCGCGCGCCAGAAACTCCCAATCCTCCCACGAAGAGTCCCGCTCGGTGCCAAACCCGCCAAGCGCATCAAAGATCTCTCGGCGAATGCAAAAATTTGCATCACCGAAAACGTTCTCGCTCCATCCAACTTCGACTGCCGGACCAGCTGGTGCATAAACGTGATGAATATGCTGCTCCCCGCTCGGTTCGTCGTCCTGTCTGAAGGCATCAAAGTGGCAGGTGACGATATCCGCTTGCGAACGCGCCATTGCCGCAACGAAAGTCGCGAGCATCTCAGGCTTGGCGAGATTGTCAGCATCCATGAAGACTAACAGATCGCCGGTCGCCATCGATGCGGCGAAGTTCCGAGTCGCGCCAACACCGGAGTTGCCGTGCCTGTTAAAGATCAATTCGAGCCCCTCCGACGGAGCGGACTTGAGTTCGTCGAAAATCTGGCGGGAACGTTCATCCGTGCTCCCATCATCGACGACGATGATCTCAAAATTGCGGTAGGTCGACCTGCGCAAGCTCTCAAGCAGCTTTGGGAGATACGCACCATAGTTGAAATAAGGCACGCAGATGGAAATCCGCGGCAAGGCAATTGATAGCTGGCTCGGACGTTGCGCGCGCTCTGCTGCGCGTTCCTCGGAGCGAACCATAGCCTGGCGCCAGCCTTCGGCGGCTGCTTCCGGCTCGTAGAGAAGGCTCAGCCCCCTGCTTTCGCCATTCAAAACAGCGCGGAGCGTGTCGCGGAGATCACGAGGCATCGGGGCGTAGAGATTGGAGGCATTCAATATTTCTGGAATACCGCCAACTCGGGAGGCAAAGACCGGAAGCCCGGCGATACCGGCCTCCAGAATCGAAAACGGGTAGTTGTCCGAAAGCGAGGGCGCGAATACGCTTGCCCTAACCTTCTTCAGAAAGTTCACGGCGCCCGCACTGTCTAGGCTCGCTTTGAGTTCAAAAGGCAAACCCAGTTTTCGCATTTCGGTCTCGACCAGATTGGCGCCTTCGCCGAGTGCAGTCCGGCCACTCTTGCCGACGAAATACACCTTCCGGACCTTTTGCCGGTCGCTTTCCGACAACAGACCAAGCGCCCTCAGGAAGACTTCGAGCCCTTTTCGCGTCTCCAAGCGCCCGAAGAAAGCCAGCACACCGGGCTCGGCCTCTATAGGCGCAGCCGTCGAGACTGCCCCTAAGGTGTATGGAATGACGTCCGCCGAGCCAGCCAGTTTCCATCCGGCCTGACGTACCCAGTCGAGCATATGCTGCGAAGGGCTGAAAACGAAGTCGACATGTTGCGCGACATAGGCCTCGGCCCAGGCAGTCATCGCATCTGCGAGAGGCTCGCCGTACCATCGGCCATTGCCTTCCGCGATCCACCGGGTGTTAGAGTGTAGCGTCACGGTCAAGCTGGTGGCCAGAAACTCCCCAAGGACATGACGCGCCCGCACAGTGTGGAGGCCATTTCCTTGCCAGTCTTGGAAATGTATCGCGTCGAACGATCTTCTGCAAAGATAGTGATAGATATTGAGGCTGCGTTCCTGCAACGGAAACGTCCGCACCGGATATTTGCGCTGCCACACCTCAAGGAAAGGAACGAACTCTATTCCCAGATCGGCGTAGTGCTTCTGCCAATGCGGCGCGTCCTCAACCTGGACCGGGCCAGTGAAAAGGACCGTGACGGCCCTTCCACTGGCCACGAGCGCACGTGCCAGCCAGTAGCAGTGGGTGCCGATCCCACCGTTCTTGATGGGGCCAATGAAATCCGGCGTTACAATGCAATGATGCAACTACAGCTTCCCTACAAGCTCGGCCACCGCCAAAGTAGGCGGGGACTTGCGGCTCCAACCAAAATCCGACCGTTTTCCTTCTCGTCTTCTGCGCAGACTGATCAGCGGCCGAGCGACGAATATTTCACGAAGCCGCCCGCGGTCGCCTCCGCCTCATCGAAAAGGTTGCGCAGGTCAATCATGTTCGGCGAGGCCATCACGCTCGACAGTTCCTTCAGATCGTAAGTCTTGAAGACCATCCAGTCTGTCAGCACAACGAGCGCGTCAGCGCCTTCGGCCGCATCCTCGGCGGTCTTCACCATCTGGACTTCCGGCAGGTAGTGCTGTGCTTCATGCGGATTGGACGGATCATAGGCCGTCAGTCGCGCACCGCGCCGCAGAAGCTCCGGCAGCACCACAAGACTGGTGCTCTCACGCATGTCGTCAGTCTGCCCCTTAAAGGTAAGACCAAGCACGGCGATGCGTTTGCCACGCAGCTCGCCCCCACACGCCTTGGCAATTCGATCGACCATGGCAATCTTGCGAGCGCTGTTCGCGTCGACGGCCGAAGTCACGATACGGGAGGGAACGCCAGCATCATTGGCGGTTGCCAGCAGCGCACGAGTATCCTTCGGGAAACAGGAGCCGCCCCAACCCGGGCCGGTGTTCAGGAACGACGGCCCGATTCGCTTGTCCAGACCGATGCCACGCGCGACCTCTTCGACGTTTCCGCCCACAGCCTCACACAGGTTAGCCATTTCGTCGATAAAGCTGATCTTTACCGCCAGAAAAGCGTTCGCCGCGTATTTGATAAGCTCGGCTGTCTGAATGCCCGTTATCAGCAGCGGTACGTTGCCGTGCAGAAGCAACGGTGCGTAGATCCGCCGCATAACGGCCTTTGCTTCGTCGTCCTCGACGCCCACGACAATTCTGTCCGGTTCCAGGAAGTCGTTGATGGCGGCGCCTTCCCGCAGGAACTCAGGATTTGAGGCGACGGCGATTCGCGCACCGGAAGCGACGTTCTTCTGGCTGATGTCAAAGACTTGCGCATTGGTTCCGACCGGCACAGTCGACTTCGTCACCACAACGGTGAAACCATTTGCGGCCTGCGCAATCTCTCCGGCAGCAGCGTAGACATATTTGAGGTCGGCCCGGTCGGAGCCGTTTTCCGTTGGTGTGCCAACGGCGATGAATACGGCTTCGCGGTCTTTGACGCTTGCCGCGACGTCGGTGCTGAAGCGGAGACGACCTGCATCGACGTTGCGATGAACCAACTCGTCCAGGCCAGGTTCATAGATCGGCATCTTGCCTTCGAGCAACATGCGAATCTTGCGCTCATCCTTATCTACGCAAATTACGTCGTGTCCGAGGTCGGCAAAACAGGCGCCGCTCACAAGGCCGACATAGCCGGTGCCGACCATCGTAATTTTCACACTCATAATAATTCCCTGATTGCTTTCGCGCCCGAAGCGCCACCGATAAAAACGCCTAATATCAACTTTGACAGGGGCGAAAATCGACATCGAAACGCATCTTTCTCGCCGTACGCTAGCCGTCAACAGCAACTAATCGTTGCACTCAATCTCAAAGTCCTCGCATCGATTCAACGCTCCGATTGCAGCGTGGGTAATACGGACAACGCCCTATTAACCAACAGCGCAAATGTCAACCGCTGAAAGCTGACTCGGCAAGATCATCCTCAAATATATCCGCGGCTAGATACACCTGCGGGCAGTAAAAGACCTCCACGATTTCGCATCAGTGGTATGCGCGCCGCAAACAAACGCTTTACCGCGCCAGGCACGCCGAAGTTGTCGCCTTTCAGTACAGCTATGCGATACTGTCGGCACGCACAGTTCTTACGACCGATGGCGCACGAACCAGTCAGCCGCTGTCTTGACTATGGCACCAATCTCGGTGAAACGAGGCTGCCAACCGAGCACATCCCGCGCGCGCCTCGCCGATGCGTAAAGCATCGGCGGATCGCCCGCTCTTCGCGGCGCGAATTTGGCAGGCACAGGCGAGCCCACGGCATCGCCAACAGCAGTCAGTAGTTCCTTGACGGAAGTGCCCCGCCCCGTCCCCAAATTGAAAGCAGCGCTCGCGCCGCCCTTTGCCAAATAGTCGATGGCGAGTACATGCGCTTCAGCCAGATCCGATACGTGTATATAATCGCGAACCGCTGTACCGTCGGCCGTATCGTAGTCCGTCCCGAACACGCTGAATTCGCCCTTACCCATGGCAGCAAGAACAGCGAGCGGAATTGCGTGCGTCTCTGGGTCGTGCCGCTCACCAATCTCGCCCTCCGGATCGCAGCCGGCGGCGTTGAAATAGCGCATCGCAGCCCACTTCAATCCATACGCGCGCCCGTAGTCATGAAGCGCGTGCTCGACCGCCAGCTTGGTAAACCCGTAGGGGTTGACAGGTTTCTGCGGCGTTTGTTCCGAAATCGGCAGTTCGCTGACTTCGCCGTAGGTCGCGCATGTCGAGGAAAAGATGATGCTCCCGACGTCGTTGCGACGCATCGCGTCGAGAAGAGACAGGGAACCCGAAACGTTGTTGGCGTAATACTTAGCCGGGTCCGTGACGGATTCGCCGACATAGGCAAATGCCGCAAAATGCATGACGCAAGCCGGCTTGTACTGCTTCAACACCTGATCGACGCGGTCGCCGTCCAGAATGTCGCCTTCCTCGAACGGGCCCCATTTCACGGCATCGCGATGGCCGTAGACCAGATTGTCATAAACAACTGGCGTATAGCCCGCACGATGCAGGGCTTTGCAGGCGTGGCTGCCAATATAGCCTGCGCCACCTACAACGAGTATATTGGTCATAAGATCGTCCCTTGGCTTCCGGCCATCATCGGCCGATCGTACGGATCACGCTTCGGTTGCAAAATAAGCGATGGCCTTCTTGAGGCCTTCACGCAACGGCACCTTCGGCTCCCAATTGAGAACTTCCTTCGCCAACGAGATATTCGGCCGTCGCTGGAGCGGGTCGTCCTTGGGCAAAGGCTTGTCGATGAGGGGCGATTTGCTGTCCGTCATTTCGAGGACGAGTTCGGCCAGTTCCTTGATGGTAAACTCACCGGGGTTACCGATATTCACCGGACCCGTGATCGAGGCATCCGACCGCATTAGGCTGAAGAAGCCGTTGATCAGATCATCGACATAGCAGAACGAGCGAGTCTGGGTGCCGCCGCCGTAAAGCTGCAGCGACTCGCCTTTAAGCGCGCTGACGATGAAATTGGAGACAACCCGTCCGTCCTTCGGGTCCATGTGCGGACCATAGGTGTTAAAAATGCGGACGACCTTGATCTCGACCCCGTGGTTGCGGTGGTAGTCGAAGCACAGCGTCTCAGCCGCGCGCTTGCCCTCATCGTAGCAGGCGCGCGGACCCGTCGTGCTTACAGCGCCGCGATAGGATTCGCTTTGCGGATGCACCTCAGGGTCGCCATAGATCTCGCTGGTGGAAGCCTGGAATACACGCCCGCCGTGTTTGACCGCCAGGTCCAGAACGTTCTTCATCCCCAGGATGTTGATCATCATGGTGCCGATCGGGTCCGCCTGATAGTGGGGCGGCGAAGCCGGGCAAGCCAGATTCCAAATTTCGTCAAACGCACGGTCCGGCAGAGCGTCACGAACGTCACCCTCGATGAAGGTGAACCTTGGGTTCTCGATATAGGGGCGGAAATTCTTCCGTCGTCCCGTCAACAGATTGTCGAGGCAGACGACCTCAAAACCCTCAGCAAGAAGTCGGCCACACACATGTGTACCTAGAAAACCAGCGCCACCAGTGACCAGCGCAGACCGCAATTCTGTCATATTGAAAATCTCTTCGACCGCAACGATGGGCGCTGTATTACGCAGACGCGCACCGCCCTGTCAACGCGGAGAACGAACGCAATCCCCGGCGATGAAACCAATATTGTCTGCGGCGGGTGGAGAACATAGTTCTATAGTAAAAGCGGAAATCTTACGTTTATCTACTTCGTTCACTTTGCACTCAGGAACCGCTCGGCTCCGAGCCCAACCGGAAACAGTGCAGGACCCGCTGGAACTCAACCGGCGAAGGTTGGTAAACGATAAGGATCGCACATATTTCTCTTCAGTCCAGCATATTCAGCTCCTAGAGTTCCTCGGGCGTTTTATCTCCATAGATTCGCCCTTTGAGGAACGCGACAATTTCCTCCGCTAGTTCAGCTCGCCCCGCTTCTGTCGTCCGTAGATGTAATTCCGGACGCTCAGGCGGTTCATAATCCGATCCGAAGCCGGTGAAGTGTGCAATCTCACCAGAAAGTACTTGCTTGTACAAACCTTTAGGATCGCGCTTAACGCACTCCTCCAAGGGAGCATCAACAAAGATCTCGATAAATTCACCGGGTTCCATCAAGTTGCGCGCGAACTGGCGCGCGGAGCGGAATGGCGAAATTGACGCGACGAGGACAATCAGGCCGACCTCAGTCATAAGCTTGGCCACCTCTGCGATGCGGCGGATATTCTCGATACGGTCCTCCTCTGTGAATCCGAGGTCGCTGTTCAGTCCATGCCGAATATTGTCGCCGTCAAGTAATACTGTATGGTGACAGTCATGGTGCAACAGTTGTTCGAGATGGTTGGCAGTTGTCGATTTTCTAGCCCCCGAGAGGCCAGTGAACCAAAGCGTTGCTGGCTTCTGGTCCATTAGCGCCGCACGGGACCGTTTGTTTACCTCGGTCGGATGTATGTAGGCTCCAGGTTCTGTACTCATAAATGGAATTCCCTTTGAGGTCGGTTCGTTATTCAAGCTCCTGGGCAGGAGTATGAATCGCACGGTTCGACCTTACAGATCGGGAGTGGGCGCTGATCGCGCCGCTGCTTCCCAACAAACCACGCGGTGTGGCACGAACGGATGATCGGCGAGTTCTGAACGCGATTTTCTACGTTTTGCGAACGACTCGCCGTGGCGCGACCTTCCAGAGCGTTACGGCCCGTACACGACGGTCTACAATCGCTACAACCGATGGGCCAAGGCGGGCGGGTGGCTGCTGTAAGCGACGCGCGATGCGGATTTAGACGGTCGCCTTGGCAAGCCCTCGCCATTGCTTGTGGCGAAGTACACAGCTTCGCTTTCGGCGGGCGAAGACATTCTCGATCTGCCCGCGGATGCAATGTATGGGTTAGCTCCGGGCGTCGAGGCGTGCCAGGGCTTCGGCCTCGCCGCGCCCCCTACCCTCCTTTGGCGCGCCGGATCGCCGAAGTGGTTTCCCCACCGGCAAACACCTCACCAGGGTTATCCGGGAGAGCATCAGGACCAGCCCTACCATCGTCGCTGTTGGCAAACGTGACAGCGCTCCCCTATCTGTTCGAACGATATCTTGTCCAGTTTTTGGGCAGCGAGGCCCCTTCGGAGACAAACAAAGTCGGTGCACTCCGGCGTCGCCTCCAACACCGAGAACCGGCAGATGCGCCGCAAAGCCGCTGATTTCGGTCTACACTAATAGGAGCGGGGCGCCCACGCCCGCGGCCTCAACCGGCCCCATTAAGTCTCGGCCACTCCCGTCACATTTGATGCTTTTCGCAATTTCAGCGCCGGCGCCTCCCCTTCAAACGCCTCCACCCTCTGATCATAATTCGGCGCGACCGTCCCCATCACGCGGTCCCAGAACGAGAAATAGTTCGCGTAGTTGTACTTGAATTCGGCGTGGTGCTGGTCGTGATAGGTCGTGCAAAGCATCGGCGAAGGATACCGCGCCGTGCGTGACGCGAAATATTCGAAGCCGGCGTGGCCGAAGGTGCCGTTGATCTGGTCGAAAAGGCGGTGCGCCAAAAGGATGATCGGCGGGAACGGCACCAGGAAGGTGATGACGGCGTAGTAGCCCTGGCTCATGGCGGTATCCACCAGGCCAATCGAATCGTTGCTCCAGGCCGTCGGCGCGACGCTGCGGTGATGCAGGAGGTGGTACTTATAGAAGAACTTGGTGTGCAGCAGCCGGTGGGCGAAATAGAACCAGGCGTCGAATAGCACCATGCAGAGCACGAAGAGCGGAACGGCCGTCCACCAGCTGAACTCCCAGGGCGAAAACAGCGTCCATCCCTTGTACTGTACGAAAAGGCCGATTGCGACCGAAGTGCAGGTGACGAGGATCGAGGCCATGCTCTGGCGGATCTCGATGGCCTTGCGCTTCTCGCCGCGCCGCCCCTTCTGGATGCGACGTTCCGGGTTACGGTCGTTGAGCCAGGTGATGCCGTAGCCCAGGATGAAGTACAGCGCCACCGTCGCTGCATAAATCGCTGCCAGCAAGCCGACAAAGGTGAGACTGTCCTGAAGAAGGGCGCTCAAATCGTAATCCGTCGCGGAAAGAAAGTTGAATTGGCGCGTGGACTATACCAAGCACCCTCTCCCGCGCAAGTCATACGGCTCTAGGCGCGCTCGATGTCGGCCAGAAATGCGCGCAGTTCAGTGCCGTCAATTCCGACAAGGTGTCCCTCTTGTGGGTACCTGCCCGAGTGCACATCCTCGGCAAACTCCGAGAACGCGGCAATCCGTTCGCGCTGAAGCCGGTCGTATTCGGCGGCAAAGTTGCGATAGGTCTTGGCGTGACGCGGCACGTGGCCGCGATTGCTGCCGAGTACGTCGGCGGCAAATAGATATTGGGCGTCGCAGCCGGCCCCCGCTCCCATCGAAAGCATCAGCATCGACGTTCTGGCACTGATGGCCCCTGCGACATCTCCCGGAACGACCTCGATTTCCGCCGCGAAGGCGCCGGCTTCCTCAAGCGCCTTGGCCTGCCGCCAGATCTCGAGCGCACTCGCCGCGGTCTTGCCGACGGCGCGAAAGCCGCCGGTCCAGGTGGCCTTCGAGGGGATGAGACCCACATGGCCGCAGACGGGAATGCCCTCCTCTCGCATCCGCCGGACGGTGGAAAGCCCTGCAGCACAATAGACCGCGTCACCGCCGGCCTTTAGCGCCTTGAAGGCTGCACGCATGTACTCTTCCGCCGTGACGTAGCCGCCATATTCGAGGCCCGGAAAGGCAAAGCAGGTCGGCGCAACCTCGCGAAACTCCGGTCCTAAGAGCGTCGGGGGAACGGAAACGAGATCGATGCCGGCGGTTTCGGCCGCTTCGGCCTCATCCAGTGTTTCGACGCGCAGCATGGTGAGCTGGCGCTTGCCCTTCATCGACTGGAGATCGGCAACGGTCGGACGGTGGCTTTTCATGAGAAGGCTCCGGAAATCATGGAAACAGGACGAGATTTGCCGCTCACGCTAGGCGGCGAGGAGTGCTTTGAGCTTGGTTTCGGGCGAGATGAGCGCCTGCGGATCCGGCCGCTTTCCGGCTGCAATCAGCATTTCGGCAAGCCGAATGTCGCGTGCCACCGCATTGCCCGGGCCGATGCCGGAGGCCGCAAGCAGCCGACCGGTATCGTCGAGATGAAAAAGAATGAAGGCATCGTCGGTAAGTTCGCGCCTGACGGTCGTTGCAGCACCCTCGGCAAGCCCCGCGATCTGCAACGTCAGATCATACTGGTCGGACCAGAACCACGGCACGCTGGTGATCGCCTCTCCTGCGCCGAGCAGATTGCCGGCAACGAGCGTTCCCTGATCCTGCGCATTGCGCCACGCCTCGAGGCGTATCCGGCGATCCCCATAGTGACAGAGCGGGAAAGAGCAGCAATCGCCGGCGGCATAGATATCCGGATCGCTGGTTTGCAGCGTTGCGTCGACCGCAATGCCGTTCTCGATCGAAAGACCGGCTTCGGCTGCAAGCTCCGTGTTCGGGACCGCACCGATGCCAACGACGACAAGGTCGGCCTCGACTGTCTCGCCGCCGGCAAGAACGATCCGCGCACGGTTTTCGTCCGCGTCGATACGTTCAATCTGTGCCTCGCACCGTATGTCGACGCCTTCAGCGCGATGCCGCGCGGCAACGACAGCCGCAATCTGCTGCGGCACGCCACGCGAAAGGATGCGCGACAGCCCTTCGATCAGGACAACGGCAGCACCCAAGTCGCGCGCCGTTGCCGCGAGCTCCAGACCGATGAATCCACCGCCGATGATCGCAAGCTTGCGGCCGAGCGAAAGTTCACGGCGGATCTCTTCAGCGTCGCGATGGGTTCTAAGCGTGCGGATGCGGCGCGACGCTTCATCCATCCCAGGGATCGTTCGAGCACGCGCACCGGTCGTCAACAAGAGCCGGTCATAGGCGATGCTGCTTCCGTCTGCGAGCGTCACGCGCTTTTCGGCGCGATCGATGGCCACAACCGAGGTATCCGTACGCACTTCGATGCCTGCTGCCGCGTAGCGCTCGGCATCGGCGACATATTTCGCTGCGCCCCCTGCCTTGAGACCATCCTTCGAAAGAGGCGGCCGCTCATAAGGAAGATGCGGTTCCGTGCCGATCAGTGTGACCTTCCCGTCGTACCCCTTTTCCCTGAGGGCAAAGGCGGCCCTTGCGCCACATTCGCCGGCGCCCACGATGACGATGGAACCCATCTCAACCTCCCTGCCCGCCGCGGCGAGCCCAATTTCTCGAGAGCGGCTTCAGCTCAGCGCAATGAACACGCTTCCCGCCTCGACCTTCACCGGATAGGTCTTTAGGTTGACGCAAACGGGCGCGCCCTTGGCCTGGCCGGTCTTGTAGTTAAAGCGGCCGTTGTGCTTCGGACATTCGATGATGTCGTCCATCACGAGGCCATCGGCGAGATGAATATGCTCGTGTGTGCAGAGCCCGTCGGTGGCGAAAAATTCGTCGTCGGGGCTGCGGTAGACCGCGAAGGTGCGCCCGTCGTGATCGAAACGGATCACATCTTCCTCGTCGATTTCGTCCGCTGCGCAGACTTCAACCCAGTTTCCGCTCATGATTTCCTCCCAGTTCCTGGCATTCGTTGGTTATTCGGCAGCGTGCACGATCGCGTCGCTGTGAAATTCTTCCCGGTAGGGCTTTGCCGTCGCCGGCAGCTCGCGCTTCAGGAAGTAATCTTCGTTCCGCAACTGCCGCAGAAAGGCCGGGATCATTTCTCGGTAGCCGTGCAGCATCGACGGGTTCGGTTCCGGCAGATCATGCTTGATCATGGCGTGCAGCTTCGGCAGCGCGTGATACGGCACCATCGGGAACATGTGATGTTCCACATGGTAGTTCATGTTCCAATAGACGAAGCGGCTCACCGGATTCATATAGACCGTGCGGCTGTTCAGCCGATGGTCGGTCACGTTGTCGGCAAGACCGCCGTGCTGCAGCAGCCCGGTCAGCACGTGGTGCCAGGCGCCATAGAGCCTCGGTAAACCAATCAGCATCAGCGGCAGGATCGAGCCGAGGTAGAAGCAGGCAGCGATCGTTGCGGCGTAGATGGCAAACCAGATGCGCGCGACCAGGATCGCCTTCGGCTGCTCCATTTCAGGGATGAACGTCGCTTCCTCGGGACTGATGATGCCGAACGTGTTGCGCACCATATCGATCATCGCGTGCCAAACATCGAGCACGCCGAAGAAATTGAGGACGAGGCGAAGGAGATCCGGCGGCCGCATGACGGCAATTTCGGGATCCCGGCCGACGATCACCGTATCCGTGTGGTGGCGGGTGTGGCTCCAACGCCAGGTGACCGGATTGCGCATGATCATGAAGCAGGCGATCTGGTAGACGGCATCGTTCATCCACATCGTCTTGAAGGCCGTGCCATGGCCGCATTCATGCCAGCGGCTATCGGAGGCCGAACCGTAGAGAACGCCATAGGCAAGGAAGAACGGGACCGCCCACCACGTGCCCCAGAAGATGATGCCGAGTGCACCGAACAGAACGAGACAGCCGAGCCAGATCGCGGTATCGCGAATGGCCGGTCCATCCTCGCGCTTCATCAGCTCCTTCATCTGCTTGCGCGGAATGTCGGTGTGGTACCACTCCGCAGCGGAGAGACCGTTGGCGACGGCCGCCTGGGCATCCCGGCCAAGCAGGCTGTAGTCTCGCTTCGTCGGCATCATCGTCATTTGCGCTCCTCCCGCGGTCCGGTCCGATCCGATCCGGCCGGCGACGTCTCATGTCGTGCAATGACGATAGGTTGACTTTTGCCAGGCCTCAATGCAGCAATGATATATTCTCTCAAATGATGTCATCATTCGCATTTCACGCGTGATGCAAACCTATCAGGAGACGCAATGAGCAACCGTCCGACCATTGCCGACCTTGCGCGCACTGCCGGCGTCAGCGTCGCCACCGTCGACCGCGTACTCAACGGGCGCCACCCCGTGCGGGAAGAGACCGCGCGCCGCGTCTATGAGGCTGCCAAGTCAATCGGCTATCACGCCGTGGGCCTGATCCGGCAGCGCGTCTTTGAGGACCTGCCGCAATACAGGCTTGGCTTCGTGCTGCAAAAGCCGGAGCAGGCTTTCTATCAAACGGTGGCGAAGGAAATCGAAAACGCGGCGCTGTCGCTGTCGCATGCCCGCGTCTTCGCCCAGGTCGATTTCGTCGCGAACTCCACGCCATCGGCTATCACGGAAAAGCTTAGGGCGGCCGCAGCCCGCAACCAGGCCATCGCGCTTGTCGCTCCCGATTACCCGGCCGTGACCACCGCGATTGAGGAACTCAAGGAACGCGGCATTCCGGTCTTCTCCCTGCTTTCGGATTTTGCCGCCGGTGTCCGCGAGGGTTATGTCGGCCTCAACAATCACAAGGTCGGCCGCACAGCCGCGTGGATGATCGCCAAGGCCGCCAAACGTCCCGGCAAGGTCGCAGCTTTCGTCGGCAGCCATCGCTTTCTCGGCCACGAGCTGCGGGAGATCGGCTTTCGCTCCTATTTTCGCGAACACGCACCCGATTTCGAAGTGCTGGATACGATGGTCAACCTCGACACCGCCGAGATCACCCATGAAGCGACACTCAATCTGCTGCAGCGCCACCCGGACCTGATCGGCTTTTATGTCTGCGGCGGCGGTATGGAAGGGGCGATCTCGGCGATCCGCGAGGAAAGGCTTGAGGGGAAACTGATCGCGGTCGTCAACGAGCTGACACCGGATTCCCGTGCGGCCCTTGGCGACGATGCCGTGACACTGGCGATATCGACCCCGACGGCAGCCCTCGCCCGGGAAACGATCAACCTGATGATCCAGGCGATCGACAAAGGCCCGACCGGGGCGCCGGGGCAAACTTTCCTTCCCTTCGATCTTTTTACGCCGGAGAATATCTAGCGGATCCTGATGGAATTCCATCATTGACGAAAGGCAATCCTGCAGGGATGCAAGACCTTTGCGCGTTGCGCGCTTTGACTGCGCTCCCACAGTTGGTGAATTGTCCGCAAGGTTATAAATGGAATGAACGTTCCATTTATAACCTATAGCCATCCCACTGGAGGAGAAATTCCCGTGACCGCCCTGCCCTTCGCCCTCAATCACATGACGACGCCGAGCCTGCCGCTTGGCGCATTTTTCGAACTCGCCAGATCGCTCGGCATGAACTCTGTCGAAATCCGCAACGATCTGACCGGCAACGCAATCCTCGACGGGACGCCGGCGAAGGATGTCGCCGTACTCGCCGGCCGTCACGGCATCACGATCATCTCGATCAATGCCCTTCAACGTTTCAACGAATGGAACGAGGCGCGTCAGGTCGAAGCCGAAGAACTCATCACCTATGCGCGCGACTGCGGCGCCAAGGCCCTTGTCCTTGTTCCCGTCAACGATGGCACCGGCCAGGCCGATGGCGAGCGCCAGGAAAATCTTCGCAAGACACTGTCGGCGCTGAAGCCGATGCTCGAAAAGGCCGGGATCATCGGTCTCGTCGAACCGCTCGGCTTCGAGATCTGCTCGCTACGCTCGAAGACGGAGGCTGTTGAGGCAATCAAGGCCGTCGACGGTGAGAAGACCTTCCGCCTCGTACACGACACGTTTCACCACCACCTCGCCGGGGAGCCTGCCGTCTATCCCGAGATGACAGGCCTCATCCACATTTCGGGCGTCACCGATGAACGGGTGGCCGTTTCGGATCTGCGTGATTCGCACCGTGTCCTAGTCGATCAAAGCGATCTGCTCGACAATGTCGGACAGATAGGGCGCCTGCGGGCGGCAGGTTATGTGGGACCGCTCTCCTTTGAGCCTTTCGCCGCCGAAGTCCATGGATTGGCGGATCCCGCCGCGGCGGTCAGGCAGAGCGTGGACTACATCCAAAGCCAGATCTGAGCATCTCCGGCGCGAGGCAGGCAAATCAACAATGGGCGCCGCATCAGGTCTTGACGGCGTCCGCATAAAATGGAATACATATTCCGTAATCGCAATTTACTGGTTCGTTTATTCCGTTTTATTCGAAAGCGCAGCGGGAGTGCCGCTTTCGAAATGAATGAGCGCAATCCGGCATTGCGTCCCCGGCAGGAGAAGGTGGCGCCGGGCACCATTGTGGAGGAGAAAGACAATGAAGAAACTCGTGCTCAGCACAGCGCTGGCCGTGATGATGTCGACCGCAGCCCATGCCGAGACCATCGGCGTATCCATGGCCCTTTTCGACGACAACTTCCTGACCGTCCTGCGTAACGGCATGTCCGACTACGCCAAGACGCTCGATGGCGTCGAACTCCAGATCGAAGACGCGCAGAACGACGTGTCGAAGCAGCAGAGCCAGATCCAGAACTTCATCGCCGCTGGCGTGACCGCGATCATCGTCAACCCGGTTGATACCGATGCGACGGCTGCCATGTCGAAGATCGCTGCGGATGCGGGCATCCCGCTCGTCTACGTCAACCGCGAACCGGTTAACGTCGACACGCTGCCGGAAAAGCAGGCTTTCGTGGCATCGAACGAGCAGGAATCCGGCACGCTGCAGACGCAGGAAATCTGCAAGATGCTCGGCGGCAAGGGCAAGGCCGTCGTGATGATGGGCGAACTGTCCAACCAGGCGGCCCGCATGCGCACCAAGGACATCCACGACGTGCTTACCACCGACCAGTGCAAGGGCATCGAGATCGTCGAGGAGCAGACCGCCAACTGGTCGCGTACGCAGGGCTCGGACCTGTTGACGAACTGGCTTTCGGCCGGCCTTGAGTTTGACGCCGTCATCTCCAACAACGACGAAATGGCGATCGGCGCGATCCAGGCGCTGAAGGCCGCCGGTCGTTCGATGGATAGCGTCGTCATCGGCGGCATCGACGCAACGCAGGACGCTCTGGCAGCCATGGCCGCCGGCGATCTCGACGTCACGGTGTTCCAGAACGCCGCCGGCCAGGGCAAGGGCTCGGTCGACGCCGCACTGAAGCTCGCAAAGGGCGAGCCGGTGGACAAGAAGGTCTACATTCCCTTCGAGCTCGTCACCAAGGACAACCTCGACAAGTACCAGGCGAAGAACTGATCGCCGCAATCGAGAGCGCGGGAAACCCCGCGCTCTCGTTTATAAATTGCAGGTCCGACCGCAAATCTCTGCGTCCATTGGATGCCGTACGCGGTAAAATGAGCTGGTCACCCGCCAGCGATGAGGACTTTCCGCGACAGCCGGAAACGACGGGGAGGCAAGGAACATGACGCTCAGTCCGACAACGATGGCAGCCGTGCGCGCCAGCGGCGCGGTACCCAAAGCCGAATATCTTCTTTCTGCGGAAGGGATCCGCAAGGAATTCCCTGGTGTCGTCGCGCTCGACGATGTCGAGTTCAAGCTGAAGCGCGGCACGGTACATGCGCTGATGGGCGAAAACGGCGCCGGCAAATCGACGCTGATGAAGATCCTCGCGGGCATCTACACGCCCGACAAGGGCGACGTGAAGCTTAAAGGTGCCGAAATCCGGCTGAAGTCGCCGCTCGATGCGCTCGAAAACGGCATCGCCATGATCCATCAGGAGCTAAACCTGATGCCGTTCATGACGGTAGCGGAAAACATCTGGATCCGCCGGGAACCGAAGAACCGCTTTGGCTTCGTCGATCACGGCGAGATGAAGCGCATCACCGCCCGCCTGTTCGATCGCCTGAAGATCAAGATCGATCCGGAGATCGAGGTCCGCCACCTCTCGGTCGCCAACCGCCAGATGGTCGAGATCGCCAAGGCGGTCTCCTACGAATCCGACGTCCTGATCATGGACGAGCCGACGTCTGCCCTGACCGAGCGCGAAGTCGCGCACCTCTTCGAAATCATTCGCGACCTGCGCGAACAGGGCATCGGTATCGTCTACATCACCCACAAGATGAACGAGCTGTTCGAGATCGCCGACGAGTTCTCGGTTTTCCGCGACGGCAAGTTTATCGGCACCCACGCCTCAAGCGACGTTACCCGCGACGACATCATCCGCATGATGGTTGGTCGCGAGATCACCCAGATGTTTCCGAAGGAGGAAGTGCCGATCGGCGACGTTGTCCTGTCGGTCAAGAACCTGGCGCTTGACGGCGTCTTCCGCGACGTCTCCTTCGACGTGCGCGCCGGCGAAATCCTCGGCATTGCCGGCCTCGTCGGCTCCGGACGCTCGAACGTCGCCGAAACCCTGTTCGGCGTAACGCCGGCAAGCTCCGGCACGATTTCGATCGACGGCAAGCCCCTTTCGATCGACAGCCCGAACAAGGCGATCAGGAACCGCATGGCGTTTCTCACCGAAGATCGCAAGGACACCGGCTGTCTCCTGATCCTCGATATTCTCGAAAACATGCAGATCGCCGTGCTTCAGGACCGCTTCGTCAAGGGCGGCTTCGTCACCGAAAAACAGGTCACCGCGGCCTGCGAAGAGATGAGCCGAAAGCTGCGTGTCAAGACGCCGAACCTGCAGGAGCGCATCGAGAACCTCTCGGGCGGCAACCAGCAGAAGGTGTTGATCGGCCGCTGGCTGCTCACAAATCCGCGCATCCTGATCCTCGACGAGCCGACACGCGGCATTGATGTTGGCGCCAAGGCGGAAATTCACCGTCTCGTCACCGAACTAGCGCGCAACGGGGTCGCCGTCATCATGATCTCTTCGGAGATGCCCGAGGTGCTCGGTATGAGCGACCGCATCATGGTCATGCACGAGGGCCGCGTCACCGGCTTCCTCGACAGGGCGGAAGCAACCCAGATCAAGGTCATGGAGCTCGCCGCGAGCTGAGCGAAGAGCCACCCGACGAAAGGGAGGAATGAAAATGGACACCAACATCGCCGCACAGGGCGCGGGCACACCACTTACCGGCACAAAGCGCCGCCTGCCTCCGGAATTTAACATCTTCCTGGTCTTGATCGGCATCGCGCTGGTCTATGAGATCCTCGGCTGGATCTTTGTTGGCCAGAGCTTCCTCATGAACCCACAGCGCCTGACGATCATGATCCTGCAGGTGTCCGTGATTGGCATCATCGCCGTCGGCGTGACCCAGGTCATCATCACCGGCGGCATCGATCTATCCTCAGGCTCCGTCGTCGGCATGACGGCGATGATTTCGGCAAGCGTCGCTCAGGCCTCCACCTGGCCGCGCGCGCTCTATCCATCGCTCACCGACATGCCGGCGATCGTCCCGATCGGCCTTGGCATTGGCATCGGCCTGCTCGCCGGCTTCATCAACGGCCAGCTGATTGCCCGCACCAAGATCCCGCCTTTCATCGCCACGCTCGGCATGATGGTTTCGGCACGCGGCATTTCCAAGTGGTACACCAAGGGCCAGCCGGTCTCAGGCCTCACCGATCAGTTCAACTTCATCGGAACCGGCATCTGGCCCGTCATCGTCTTCCTGGTCGTCGCGCTCATCTTCCACATCGCGCTGCGCTACACCCGCTACGGCAAGTTCACCTATGCGATCGGCGCCAATGTGCAGGCAGCCCGTGTCTCCGGCATCAATGTCGAGGCGCATTTGATCAAGGTTTATGCCATTGCCGGCATGCTGGCGGGGCTGGCTGGTGTCGTCACCGCGGCCCGTGCCCAGACCGCACAGGCCGGCATGGGCGTTATGTACGAACTGGACGCGATCGCCGCGACCGTTATCGGCGGAACCTCGCTGACGGGTGGCGTCGGCCGGGTCACCGGCACGGTCATTGGCACCATCATCCTTGGCGTCATGACCTCAGGCTTCACCTTCCTTCGGGTCGACGCCTACTACCAGGAAATCGTCAAGGGCCTGATCATCGTCGCGGCTGTCGTCATCGACGTCTATCGACAGAAGAACCGCAAGAAGGCCTGAGTCCCAAAAGGAATACCCTCCTCCCAGTGAAGCCAACTGGCCGGGATGACGAAAGTCATCCCGGCATTTTATTTTGTTCAGAAGGCTATATCGCCAGGCTCAAGCCGTTTTCCACATATGCTTGGCGCGCAGGGCTGCCCCGGCGCACGCGCTCTGGCAAAATCCTTGGCGATGCACTATATCGCAGGCGTTCAAAACTATTGGAGACTTCCCATGTTGTCGCAGTGCAAGCTTGCGAGCCCGTTTCAGCCGCGTTTCGTTCTTCAGCTTTGGAACGCGATGCTGCGGGTACAGACCCGCGAGACAGCTTCCTTCTTCGGCCACCGCGGCCGCTAAGCAAGACCCAAAAAGACTGAATTGCCCCAGCCACGTGAGCGTGTCGCCTGACCGCTCGCAGATGGCTTTCGCTCAACCGGCCCGCATTTGGCGGCGCCGGGTAGAGCCTATTCGTGCTTAGCCCTCTGGAAAGCGGATGGTCACCTTGAGGCCGCGGCCGTCAGCACCTTCGCTGAGGTTGGTCGTCGCGCCGTAAAGCTCGGCAATCTCTTCGACGATCGGCAGCCCGAGCCCTGAGCCCGGAGCATCAGTGCCGCCGCGCTCGAAACGCCTGAGCACCGTCTCGTGCAGTTCCGGCCGAATGCCCGGTCCATTATCCTCCACCTCCAGCGACACCGACCCGTCCCGCGCAAAGACGCGGCTCGTCACTTCCGCACCGCGGCCGGCATAAAGCAACGCATTGCCGATCAGGTTCTTGAGGAGCTCGCCAATAAGCAACGGCTCGGCGCGGATGAAAGCCTCGCCCTCGCCGTCAAAGCCGAGATCGATATACGCGTCCCCGGCCGCCGGCACGTGTTCGGCCGTTATCTCCCGCACGAGTTCGATGAGATCGACGCGCTCCAGTGAGCGGGCCTCGTCCTTGCCGGCAGCATCAATCTTCGCCATCAGCAGCAGCTGCCCCAGAATGCGCTCGGCATTGGCGACCGCCTCGTCGGCCTTTTTCACAGCACTTCGCGTCTCCTCGATCGAACCGGCGCGTTGCGCAAGAGCGAGCTGCGTACGGATAATGGCGAGCGGCGTGCGCAGCTGGTGGCTGGCATTGCCGGTAAAATTGCGAAGCGCATCGAGCGCCGACTGCAAACGCCCCATGAAGGAATTGACCGTATCGACGAGGCCCTGGACCTCGTTCGGAACCCGCTCGCCGATCGGATGCAGATCGTCCGGACTGCGCTCCGAGATCGCGTCACCCAGCCTGTAGAGCGGCCGCAAGGAGAACGTAACCGCGATCCAGACGATCACCGCCGCACCTGCAATCATCATGCCGAGGCGGAGCGCCGAGCGCACCAGGATCGTCTGCGCCAGATGTCGGCGCGCGATCGTCGTTTCGGCGACCGTGACCACGAAGGGCACGGAATTGATGCCGGTTGACGCGGAGCGGCGAAGGGCCGCGATGCGGATCGGTTCACCGCGGAAGATCGAATCCGCAAAGGTGGTCGATGCGCCCGGCTCCTCCACCAGCGAGGGCAACGTCTGGTAGCCGGTGATGAACTGGCCGGGCGGTCCGTCGACCCGATAGAAGACCCGGTCCTGCGCGGCCGACGTCAGCATTTCCAGCGCAACATAGGGGATGTCGACTTCGAGCGACCCGTCTTCCGCGACGACCACGCGCTCGGCGATTGCCAGCGCCGAACCGGCAAGCACCCGGTCGGAGACGACGTTGGCGGTCGTCACCGCCTCGCGGTAGGTATCCATCAGTGCAATGACCCCGATGACCACCGTCGAGATCAACAGCCAGCCAAGCAGGCGCCGGCGGAGGGAATAGACCGTCGTCCTCATTCCGGCCCGGCCGCCTTGTCGAGATAGTAGCCGATGCCGCGGGCGGTGCGCACGGTCAGCCCATGCGGCGCGAGCCGCTTGCGCAGCCGGCTGACATATTGCTCGATCGCGTTCGGGCTCAGATCATCGTCGAAGCCGGTCAGCGACTGCATGATCGCGTCCTTGGCGACCACCTTGCCGGCCCGCATGAACAGAAGCTCGAGAAGGCCGAGTTCGCGTGCCGGGATCTCGATCGGCGCGCCGCCGGACGAGAAGCTGCGCGTGTTGAGATCGAGCGACACATTGCCATAGCTGACGGTCGAGGCCCTGAGGCCCGCCTGCCGGCGCAAGAGCACGCGCACGCGCGCCTCGAGTTCGCCGACGTCGAACGGCTTGATCATGTAGTCGTCGGCGCCGAGGTCGAGCCCCTTGATCCGCTCTTCAGGTGCGCCCCTCGCCGTCAGGATCAAGACCGCAGCGCGGTTCTGGCGCGCGCGCATCGCCCTTAGCACATCGAGGCCATCCATCTCCGGCAGATTGAGATCGAGAATGACAAGGTCGAACGTTTCGGTGGCGGCCACCGCATGCGCCGACGCACCGTCACTGACGACATCGACGGCATAGCCGCTGCCGCGCAAGATCGCCGACAGGCCCTCGGCCAGGTCCTGGTTGTCCTCAACAAGCAAGATACGCAATTATCATCACTCCCCCGACCACCTTATCCGCCGATGCCTTGCTTGTGAACGGTGCGACACTGAGGCATTGTGGATTCATGCGGTTCTTGATTTCTTTTCTTTTTTTCGCCCTTTATCCCCAGCTGCTCCTTGCGGCCCCCATCATATTCCCAGCTCTTTCCGGCAAAGCGGACGTGCGCACGCTGGTCGTCTATTCATCGCTCGACGAGCCGCTTGCAAAGCCGATGATCATCGGTTTCCAGCGGGCCAATCCGGATGTTGCCGTGCGCTATGAGGACATGCTGACCGGAGAAATCTACGACCGCATCATCAAGGAGACCGACGCCGGAATGAGGACGGCGGACTTCGCCTTTTCTTCCGCCATGGACCTGCAAGTCAAGCTCAGCAACGACGGTTACGCCCAGCGCAGCGACCTGCCGATGAGCGACCGCTGGCCGGCCTGGGCCAACTGGCGCAACACCGCTTATGCGCTGACCTTCGAGCCCGCCGTCTTCGTCTACCACAAGCCAAGCTTCACCAAGGAAAAGCCGCCGTCGACGCGCGCGGAATTCATCGATTACCTGAAGCGCCAGGGGGCCGCCGTCTTCGGCAGGATCGGAACCTATGACATCGAGCGGTCGGGCGTCGGCTTCCTCTTCATGTCGCGCGACCAGGAACAGTTCGGCGATATCTGGGATGTCATCCAGGCCATGGGTGCGGCGGGCGTCAAGCTCTACTCGACCAGTGAAGCAATCCTCGAGCGCGTCGCCGACGGCCGCTTCGTGCTCGGCTACAACATCCTCGGTTCTTATGCGGCCGATTGGGCTGCTCGGCATCCGGATGTCGGCATCGTTCTGCCGAAGGATTATACCGTAGTGATGTCGCGTATCGGCCTCGTGCCGCAGGCCGCCGCCTCCCCCGACCTCGGCCGGCGCTACCTTGAATTCTTCATGTCCAAGGAAGGCCAGACGATCATGGCGCGGGAACTGCAAATCCCGGCCGTCAGCCCCGAAGTGGCTGGCGAGAACACCGCCAACACCATGCAGGAGATGCTTGGCGGCCAGTTGCGCCCCGTCCCTGTGAGCCCGGGCCTGATGGTCTACCTCGATCAGGTGAAGCGCTCACGGCTGATTGCCAAATGGAACGAGGTTCTGAGGCTTCATTGACCGCAGTGGACGGAAGCGCGACACCTCTGGCCAAGCCGGAAACGCTTCAGCCTTCGGCCTTAAACTGTCTTCCGCGGGCGCCCGGACCGTGAGGCCTGCGCTGAGAGATTCAGCTCAACGGCGGCCAAAATCAATGCCTTCAAAGCCTCTTCGTCGATCGCCTCGCCTTCATGTATGTCGATGGCGCGCCGGACATTGCCTTCAAGGCTGGCGTTGAAGAGACCGGCCGGGTCATCGAGCGCTGCCCCCTTGGCAAAGGTCATCTTCACCACCGCTTTATAGGTCTCGCCGGTACAGATAATGCCGGCATGTTCCCAGACCGGAACACCCCGCCATTTCCATTCCTCGACCATGTCAGGATCGGCTTCCTTGATCAGCTTGCGGATCTGCGCGAGCGTCGCTCCGCGCCAGTCGCCAAGTTCGGCGATCCTCGCATCGATCTGACTGGAGGCGGAAACGGCCTCTTCCGCCACGTCGTCGTTTTTCGCCTTTGTCGTCGCTTTCGCCATCGAATTTACTCTCCCATCTGCCGGAGCTCGCCTTGAGGCGGGCTCGGCGCAACCCTGTCTTCGCCTTGTCGGCGTTGCTTCCTCATACCTAGGCTCGGGCCGGCTGGCGGCAATATCCCAGTCGCGATTCGAGGTTCCGCCGCGAAAGCCGATCGGGAACTTGTTCAGTTTGAACGCCGGGGACCGGCAACATCGCCTGTCAGCGCATGCGAGAACCTAAGATTCCGTAAACGGTGCGATAGGATTTTCGCATTCGGGGCTTGATGTCAGCTAAATGTCAGCTTTCTATGGTGCCTTAAGGTCACTGGCACCCGTGGAGGCGGGCCGCCGGTTGCGTACTGGGAGGAAACCACCAATCCGGTCAAGCGATAAGGGTCGAAAGAGCCCGTCGCCGTCTTCCCGTTCGCACACAGCAACAACGTGCGCGGTGAAAACGCGCCTCACGGAGGACTGACCTTGAAACACATTTTCCTCGCAACGATTCTCGCCGGCGCCATGTCGCTCCCGGCGGTTGCCGCTGACTACACGATCATTGCTCCGGCAAACCCGGGCGGCGGCTGGGACCAGACGGCCCGTTCGCTTCAGACGGTGCTGCAGCAGGAAGGCATTTCCGGCAACGTTCAGGTCCAGAACGTACCGGGCGCCGGCGGCACGATCGGCCTTGCCCAGTTCGCCAGCCAGCAGAAGGGCAACGCCAACGCCCTGATCGTCGGCGGCTACGTCATGGTCGGTGCAATCCTCACCAACAAGTCCCCGGTCACCCTTAAGGACGTTACGCCGATCGCGCGCCTCACCGGCGAATACGAAGCTGTCGTCGTTCCGGCCTCGTCCGATATCAAGACCATGGGCGACCTCGTCGAAGCCCTGAAGAAGGATCCGGGTGCTGTGTCCTGGGCTGGCGGCTCGGCCGGCGGTACCGACCACATCGCTGTTGGCCTGATCGCCAAAGCGGCCGGCGTCGACCCGACCAAGATCAACTACATCGCCTATTCCGGCGGCGGTGAAGCACTCGCTGCTATCCTCGGCAGCCAGGTTACCGCAGGTATCTCGGGCTACGGCGAGTTCGAATCGCAGGTTAAGGCCGGCACGCTTCGCCTGCTCGCCGTCTCGAGTGCCGAGCGTCTTGCCGGCGTCGATGCTCCGACGCTGAAGGAATCCGGTCTCGATGTGACAGTCGAAAACTGGCGCATGATCGCTGCTGCTCCGGGCCTCTCAGACGAGCAGAAGGCCGCCGTAACCGCCGATATCGAGAAGCTTGCGAAGTCCGCCGGTTGGCAGGAAGTCCTGAAGACCAAGGGCTGGCAGGACAGCTATCTCGCCGGTGACGCCTTCAACACCCAGCTCGACAAGGACGTTGCGGCGACCGAAGGCGTTCTCAAGGACATTGGACTGGTGAAATGACCAAGGGGCATCACCCTTCAACTGCAACGCGTCGCCCGGATCGGGCGGCGCTCTTCATCGCGGTGGTTCTCGCCGCTATCGCTGGACTCATTTTCTGGGATGTGTCGCGCCTGACCGGCGCTGCCGGCTACTCCCAGGTCGGACCGACCACGGTCCCCTATGCGATCGCCTTCTGTCTTTTTGGCCTTGCGATCTGGACCGCGATCGAAGCGTTTCGCGGCGATTTTCCGGAGCGCGAGCGCCAGGAAGTCGCTCCGGTTGTCTGGATCGTCGGTGGTCTTGCCGCCCAGATGCTGCTGTTAAACATTGCAGGTTTCTCGATCGCCACCGGCATTCTGTTCGCGTTGACCGCACGTGGTTTCGGCAAGCGCAAGCTCTGGTTCTCGCTCCCCGTCGGCATTGCGATCTGCTTTGTGGTGTGGGTAATCTTCGCCAAGCTCCTGCTTCTGTCGCTGCCCGCGGGGCCGCTTGAACGCCTGTTCTTCTAAGAGGGCCGACGACCATGGCTACTTTTGAATTCCTGATGCAGGGATTGCTGGTTGCTGCGCAGCCGATGAACCTGCTCTACGCGCTGATCGGCGTGACGCTCGGCACGGCGGTTGGCGTCCTGCCCGGCATCGGCCCGGCCCTGACGGTTGCGCTCCTGCTGCCGGTCACCTACCGTCTCGATCCCGGCGGCTCGCTGATCATGTTTGCCGGCATTTACTACGGCGGCATGTATGGCGGCTCGACCACGTCGATCCTATTGAACACGCCTGGCGAAAGCGCCTCGATCGTGACTGCGCTCGAAGGCAACAAGATGGCGAGAGCAGGACGCGGCGGGCCAGCGCTGGCAACGGCCGCGATCGGCTCCTTCGTCGCCGGCCTGATCGCCACGCTCGCTCTTGCCTTCATCGCGCCTTACATCGTCAAGCTGGCCCTGGTTTTCGGTCCGCGCGAATATTTCGCACTGATGGTTCTCGCCTTTGTCACCGTTTCCTCGGCCTTCGGCGACAGCACCCTTCGTGGTCTGACGTCGCTGTTTGTCGGCCTCGCGCTTTCCGTCATCGGCATCGACCAGCTGACAGGCCAGGCACGTCTTTCCTTTGGCGTTCCCGAACTGCTTGACGGCATCGAGGTCACGACGCTCGCCGTTGCCATGTTCGCGATTGGCGAGACGCTCTACATCGCGGCACAGGGCGACAAGGGGCCCGACAAGGTCGAGGCCGTCCGTGGCTCGGTGTGGATGAATGCGGCCGACTGGGCACGTTCCTGGAAGGCTTGGCTGCGCGGTACGCTCATCGGCTTCCCGATCGGCGCTATGCCGGCTGGCGGCGCCGAAATCGGTACCTTCCTGTCCTACGCCACCGAAAAGCGCCTGACGAAGCATCCGGAAGAATTCGGCAATGGCGCGATCGAAGGCGTCGCCGGTCCGGAAGCGGCCAACAACGCCTCGGCCGCCGGTACGCTCGTTCCGCTGCTGACGCTCGGCCTGCCGACCACGGCAACCGCGGCGATCATGCTTGCCGGCTTCCAGCAATATGGGCTCCAGCCCGGACCGCTGCTGTTTGCGACCAATCCGCAGCTCGTCTGGGGCCTGATCGCCAGCCTGCTGATCGCCAACTTCATGCTGCTGGTCCTGAACCTGCCGTTGATCGGTCTTTGGGTGAAGCTGCTGACCGTTCCGAAGCCTTGGCTCTATGCTGGCATCCTCCTGTTTGCCACGCTCGGCACCATCGGCGCCAACCCGTCGGTCTACGAACTCGGCATGCTGCTCGCGTTCGGCATGCTCGGCTACGCCATGCGCATCTTCGGCTATCCGATCGCGCCTGTCGTTGTCGGTCTGATCCTGGGCCCGCTCGCGGAACAGCAGCTGCGCCGCGCGCTCGCGATCAGCCAGGGGGACTACTCGGTCCTGTTCACCTCGCCGATTGCCGCAGGCCTCCTGATCATCGCAGCTGCAGCGCTGATCGTACCGCTCATACTTCGGGCCCGTGGCCGCGGCGAAGTCCTTTCGCAGCTCGCCGCCAACGAAGACTGAGCCCCAATAACAATCGGGTCCGGAAACCCTTTCGGACCCGATCGACATAGCGCCTTCTCCCAAGGCCTATCCGCAGGTCCGGCCGGTTTGAAAACCGACCGGGCCTGCTTCCCTTGCATGGCTGGCCTGTCCGATTGTGCATTGCAATAAGACCGGCCAGACCCCATCTTTTGCTCATCAAAGAGAAAACGAAAGCGAGCAAGAAGATGGCTACCACAACTTATCACAAGGGTTTCATCGGTCGTGCATTCGCAGTTCTCGGCGCTGCTAGCGCTGCCGCCGCCGCTGTCGAAGGTCACCGCCGCCCGAAGGCAAGCGACCTGCGCACGCTCGGCATCGACCCAGCGAACTTCCCGGACACGCGCCGCGGCTAACAAATTCCAGCGCCCTGAGGGGCGCCTTATCCTCCCAAGGACGAAAAACGGCTCGGGGTCGGAAGACCACCGGGCCGTATTGTTTTGAAGCACAAGGCGCCAATCGCTAAATTGCGGGCCTCGCACCCTAACCAATCGATGGCGCGCGCTGTCTGCGACCGACGGCCGGAACGGAAAGACGCGGACCGTCGTACTTTGTGAACGTGAGAGTTTGACGACGCCCGCTGCGCCTCTTCTGTCAGTCCGCCTCCGGCACCAACTATTCCATGACCAGATGGCCGCGATTGAGATCTTGAGTTTCCGAGCAGGTTGGCGGCGCCTTAACCGTTTGTTCGAAACCGGTGGCCGAGAACGAGATGCTCCCGACATTGCACTCTATCCCGTAGAGCCAAATGCGCGTCCCGTTCGGCGATCGAGCTTCGAGGCGGTTAATGTCGCTGATGAAGCAAAGAAGATTTCCGTCGTAGTCGAGATTTATTTTCAGATCGAAGACATTGAAAAACGTCAGGACGCATGGCGAAATATCGAATCCTGTTTGGTGCCAGCGGAACATATAGTCGATGTCGAAGGACAGGTTGAACCTTTGGTCCAGCAACTTGATCGCGTAAAGACGGCAATCATGCCACCCCATGTTATTGAAATCCGCGTCCGTCCATTTTGCCTTTATCACCATCGGCATTCCTGTGATTTTGCCACTGCCCGTTTAGACGAGGGCACCGCGCCAGTTTCTAACTGAGATGATGGAGTTTGCCGCGGCGTCCGCCAGGCCAAGCTCTTGGCGCATAGCTGGCGTGTCCGATTGTGCATTGCAAAAAGACCGACCAACCCCCATCTTTTGCTCATAAGAGAGAAAACGAAAGCGAGCAAGAAGATGGCTACCACAACTTATCACAAGGGTTTCATCGGTCGTGCATTCGCAGTTCTCGGCGCTGCTAGCGCTGCCGCCGCCGCTGTCGAAGGTCACCGCCGCCCGAAGGCAAGCGACCTGCGCACGCTCGGCATCGACCCCGCGAACTTCCCGGATACGCGCCGCGGCTAACAAATACCAGCGCTCTAAAGGGCGCCTTATCCTCCCAAGGATGAAAAACGGCTCGGGATCGAAAGATCGCCGGGCCGCTTTGCATTTGAGGGTGTCAGCGAGATTTTCCGAACGGCAGGAAATCTCGCAATCGGGTCCGAAGGATCTGGGACCAGGGAACCTCGGCATCGATTGCTGTGTAGCCGGCCCGCGTCAGTGAGAACTCGACATGACCGGCGTCGTCCTGCCGGCGGACCATGTATTGCATGTTGAGCGCACGGAAGACCGCCGCATGCAGGTCCTGCGGCCAATCGATGTCTTCGGCCGGCACGCGATGCGCACCTGCCCTGTACAGTTCCTCGAGCACATTCTTCAGATCGTCAGCCAGCATACGTTCCTTATCCGGTGTGCTGCGTGAGTTGACAACGCGGCACGGTCGAACCGAGCCGAAAGAAAAACGGCCCGCCGTTTCCGCCGGGCCGCTTCTGATTTGCAAGGAGCTCGCCGCTTAGGCTTCTGCGCGAGCCCGCTCTTCCTCGCGCCCGCCGGCAAGTTCTTCCTGGCGTTCCCGCTTGTTGTAGCGGATCGACGACCAGAGCGAGATGCCGATGAGCGCAGCACCGCCGAGGCCGGTGATGACTTCCGGAATGTGGACGAGCGTCTGGAAGTACATGACCACCGAGAGGATCAGGATCGCGTAGAACGCGCCGTGTTCCAGGTAGCGATATTCGCTGAGCGTACCCTTTTCGACGAGCATGATCGTCATCGAGCGCACATACATGGCACCGATGCCGAGGCCGATCGCGATGATGAAGAGGTTCTGCGTCAGTGCGAAGGCGCCGATAACGCCGTCGAACGAGAAGCTGGCATCGAGAACTTCCAGATAAAGGAAGGCACCGAAGCCGCCCTTTGCTGCAGCGCTCATGGTTTCCTGCTGCGCATCGAGCAGGCCACCGACCACCTCAACCACGAGGAAGGTCAGAAGGCCATAGATCGCCGAATAGACGAAGGTGTGCACGTCCGCCGGCTCAAGCAGCGTCGAGAAGCCAAGGATGAGAGCGAGGACGAATGCGATCTCAATGCCCTTGATGGTCGCAAAACGCGCCATCTTGGTTTCGACCCACTTGATCCAGTGCACGTCCTTCTCATGGTCGAAGAAGTAGCTGAGACCGACCATCATCAGGAAGGTGCCGCCGAAGGCCGCGATCGGCAGATGCGCGTCGTTCATGATGCGCGCGTATTCTTCGGGCTTGCTTGCCGCCAGAACGATCGCTTCGATCGGACCGATCTTCGCTGCGATAACGACGATCAGGAGCGGGAAGACGATACGCATGCCGAAGACGGCGATGAGAATGCCCCAGGTCAGAAAGCGATGCTGCCACTCGGGCGTCATGTCCTTGAGCTTGTTGGCATTGACGATGGCGTTATCGAAGGACAGGGAGATTTCGAGCACCGCAAGCACGGTACAGATGAAGAAGACGGAGGCCATGCCACCGATGGTGCCGGTCGACTGCCAGCCGAGCCAGGCGCCGAGCACAAGGCCGACCGCCGTGACGATGAAGGCCCAGGTGAAATAGCCGAGCGCGCTCGAATGCGATTGAGGCTGGTTCATCGACGTGCCTCCTTCGCGCGGACGACGCCGGATTCGGTGAAAAGATGAGGTTTCAAAACAGAAATGCGCACGGCCGAAGGGGCACATGCGTGAGGCATGAGATCAGTTTTCATGGGAGCTAATCCGCCGGCTAATTTGCTGGCGGTACCGACATCACGAGAGCGCCGTAAAAACTCTCGCCAGAGGGGCCCGGCACCAGTGTTCGACCCGCGATCCGATGTCTGGACGGCGGGAACGTTTGACTAATTAGCAGTGTCAGGCGGAACGTCAAGGGGGCGGCCACTCGCTTTGATGGTGGATCGCCAAACGGTTGTTGCCAAGCTCTGTCTTGGTTCGGCTGCCGCCCCGGACGCCGCCGCCCATTCATTCGCAAAACTTATGGTTCCATATGCACACGGCAATGGATCGGCCGCGCTGAATGTGGCATGGCGTGCGCAACTTATCGAAGGCCCTGACATGACCGTGATCTCCGCCCCCATAACCGCCCCGAACGCCGCCCGCACCGGTGTTCTCATCATGCTGCTCGGCATGCTGATGTTTTCGCTGAACGACGTCATGGGGAAATGGCTGGTCGCGACCTACTCCGTCAGCCAGTTGATGGTGATCCGAAGCGTTGCGGCGCTTCTGTTCCTGTCGCCCTTCATTCTCAGGCGCGGCCTGCGCTCTATGTTCCAGGTCGAGCGTCCCGGCCTCCAGGCCCTTCGCTCGCTGCTCTTTGCCATCGACGCCTCCGCCTTTTATTTCGCGGTCGCCTACATGCCGCTCGCCGATACCATGACCTACTGGCTGGCCGCGCCGATCTATGTGGCGGCGGCCTCGCCGTTCCTGCTTGGCGAAAAGGTTGGCTGGCGGCGCTGGACGGCGATCCTCATCGGCTTTGCCGGCGTTTTGATCGCGCTCGAGCCCTCCAAGGAAAGCCTCGGCCTTCCGGCCTTGATTGCGCTTGCCGGCAGCACCGCCTTCGCCTTTGCCCTCATGCTCGGTCGCACGCTCCGCTCCACGCCTGACACGACGCTGGTCTTCTGGCAGATCGTCGGCGCGCTCATCTTCTCGCTCGTCGGCGTTGCCGCCAATCCCTCCGGCTGGGCGCCGGTCGACGGCGAAGCGCTGTTGCAACTCGGCGCGCTCGGCATCGTGGCGATGCTCGCGCATATCCTCGTCAATCGGTCGCTCAAGCTCGCCGATGCCGCCACCGTCGTCCCGCTGCAGTACACGCTGCTCTTCTGGGCCGTCGTCTTCGGCTGGTTCTTCTTCGGCGACACGCCGCGCCCGACCGTGCTCGTCGGAGCGGCATTGATCGTCGCCTCGGGCCTCTTCATCTTCTTCCGCGAACAGCAGTTGAAGAAGCGAAAGACAAAAGCCTGATCTCCCGCCCGGCGGGGTTCCCTCATCGGCGACACTCTGCTACGCCGCCGAGATCAAAGCGTGAAGGAGATATGCCCGTGGCCAAAGCGATCCATTCGATGATCCGTGTTCTCGACGAGAAACGATCGATCGATTTCTATCGTGTGGCCTTCGGGCTCGAAATCGCTGAACGGCTGGAGTTCGAAACCTTCGTGCTGATCTACCTCAGGAACGGGGAAAGCGAATTCGAGCTTGAGCTGACGGTCAACAAGGACCGGAGCGAGCCCTATGCGCTCGGTGATGGCTATGGTCATCTGGCGTTGTCGGTCGACGACCTCGACGCCGAACATCAGCGGCTCACGGAAGCCGGCCTCAACCCGGGAAAGATCGTCGACTTCAACCGAGACGGCGCGCTGCTTGCCCGGTTCTTCTTCGTGGTCGATCCCGACGGTTACAAGGTCGAAGTGCTGCAGCGCCACGGTCGCTACAAGTAGGACCTGGCCGCCAGACAGATCAACCAAAACAATACCGATTATCGCGCCTATCTATTTCGCTTATAGACAAGCGCGACTTAGTCTTCCCCGGAAGCATCAAGAATGATGCGCAACAAGGGGAACGCGAATGAAGAAGCGGATTGCAGCAGCAGTGCTCGCCATGATGGCGGCAACGGCCGTTTCGGCCCAGGCCGCCGAAAAGATCAAGATCGGCACGGAAGGAGCCTACCCTCCCTTCAACTTCATCGACCCCGCCGGCAAGATCGGCGGCTTCGACGTCGACATCGGATTAGCACTTTGCGAGCGCATGAAGGTCGAATGCGAAGTCGTCGCGCAGGACTGGGACGGCATCATTCCCGGTTTGGTCGCCAAGAAATACGACCTGATCATCGCTTCGATGTTCATCACCGAGGAACGCAAGAAGCAGGTCGCCTTCACCAATCCCTACTACCTCGCAGCCATGACGCATGCGGCCCCTAAGGGTGCAGGCTTTACCGAGTTCACCAATGAAGCGCTCAAGGGCAAGGTGATCGGCGCGCAGTCGGGCACGACCCAGGCCGACTACATCACCGCCACCTATCCCGACGCGGAGATCAAGCTTTATCCGACCCAGGACGAGGCCAATCTCGACATGGTCAACGGCCGCCTCGACCTGCAGGTGGGCGACATGCTGCCGCTGCTCGACTGGGTGACGAAGAATGCCGACGGAAAGGCATGCTGCGAACTGATCGGCGAGCCCATCACCGACAAGAAATTCGTCGGCGAAGGCGTCGGCATTGCCGTGCGCCAGGAGGACAACGACCTGCGCGAGCGGCTGAACAAGGCCCTCGACGAAATCCGTGCCGACGGGACCTACAAGAAGATCAACGACAAGTACTTCACCATCGACGTCTATACGATGAAGTGACGCATGGATGGCCGGTCGGCACGGCCGCTTCGAAAGACCGGCCGCACCCCAAGGGCGCGGCCGGCCTGTTTATGGCTAGGCTTCGCTCACCGCGCGCTGCTTCGCCACGATCGCCTTGAATTCGGGATCGTCGACGAGCGATTGCACGGCCCAGTAGCCCTCGAGCCACTCGGCCTCGCCTTCCCAACCGCCATCGACAAGCTGGCGGAGATTGGCAAGCGCCCGGGTGCGGTCGCCGGCAAGCGTCCAGGCTCCGGTCGCGTGGAAGCGATACCAGTTGATGTGATCGCTCGCCCGCTCCAGATGCAGCCCCCATTCCCGGCAAGTATCGAGATCGAGATCGCCGACGTTCTCCGCCGGCAAGTTTCCGCTATAGGCAACATGCCGATCGCGTTCGATGAGGCCGATGCCGTTGGCAATCGCGATCGACCCCTTGTTCGAGGCGTGCGTGTGCCATTCGATATCGGGCCGACCTCGCTTGACGCACTCGGCAATCGTCGCAGCCGCCGCCGCCTTGCCGAGCCCCAGGCGCCGATAGCCAGGCTCGGTCCCGACACCCACTTCGCAACGGGTGCCGCTGACGCTGTCGGTTGCGCAATGGCTGACGATGGACCCGTCGTGAAGCACGCAGAAGCCGATGGCGTTTTCCAGGAAGACTTCGGGGGAGGCCCAGCCTTCCATAAGATCGGTCACGGTCTCGATATCGCCGGGTTCCAGATCGAGCAGGCGCTGGTCGATCGGCACGAGGCGGAAGCCGTCAGGCAACGCCGTCGCCGCGAGGCCATGACTTACTGCCGGCAAACCCATCCTGACGCGCGGATGCGGGCGGGCGAAGCCATTGGACCAGATGTCGCCCAGACGATCGGACCAGCGGTTTTCGACGAAGAAATAGGCCCAGTCGGGGATCAGTTCCTTCAGCTCGGCAAAGCTTTCGCCCGCCTCATCGGGCAGGCCCGCGAGATAGTAGGCATCGCCATTGGCGAGCAACGCAACGCGCGGCTCTACCGCGCGATCGACCCAGACTTCACCCTCTAGGGTGCCGTCGAGTACGGCAGCGATGGCCACGTGGGTGGAGGAAAGGTCCTTTAGGACGGATTGAGCAGCCGGATAGGCGGCTTGTTCGAGTAGAAACATGAAAATGCAATCCTGTTGCGGCGGGATATGCCATCCCTGACGCCAGAAGAAAGAGTGGAGACGATCAGGTCGTCCCGTTTCAGACCGGCTTCAGCCGACCGGCGCACGGCGTTGGACACTGTCATCTTGTTACCTCTCTCTACCTGCGCCCTCGGATCGGACGCGATTGCAATTGCCGAACTAGACAGCCGGGCCGTGCAGCGCAAGCGCTTTACGGTAACCGCTCAAGATTGGTCTGCGGTCCGGCGGGCTTGCGCCATTGGCGGCGGCAACGGCAGGCGCTAAAGCTCTCCTGTCCGGATTTGGTGTAGCCTCACCCCGGAATCGGCGGAAAGCATCGGAGACCGACATGTTCGAGCTCAGCGGAATGACGGCATTGGTAACGGGCGGCGGCCGCGGTCTCGGCTTTGAGATGGCAAAGGCGCTTGCGCGGGCCGGCGCGGTCGTTGCTATCAACGGCCGCAATGAAGCGGCCCTCGATATGGCGCGCCACGAAGCCGCCGCCGAAGGCATCGCACTCGACCTCGTCGCCGGCGACGTTTCAACGGATGCGGAAGAGATCGTCGCTGCGGCCGCGGCCAAGACCGGCCAGCTCGACGTCCTCATTCATGCCGTGGGCGAGCGCGATCGGCGTGGGACCGACGCCATGGACCCTGCGGCCTTTGCCGCCCTCGTCAACACGGACCTGACGGCCGCCTATGCCATGGCGCGCGCGGCACTTCCCTATTTTCGCCGATCCTCGTCCGCCCGGCTGATCTTCGTCACCTCGATCGCCGCCTCCGTGGCGCGGCCTGGCGACCCCGCCTATACCGCGGCCAAGGGTGGTCTCGATGCCCTCACCCGTTCGCTGGCGGTGGAGCTTGGATCAGCGACACTCACGGTCAATGCGATCGCGCCCGGTTGGTTTGCAACCGAGACCAATGCGGCACTTGCCGCCGACCCGGCGCTGCAGGCCTTCGTCGATGTCCGCATTCCCCTGAAACGCTGGGGCCGACCGGAGGAGATTGCGCCGGCGGCTGTGTTCCTCGCCTCGCCCGCCGCCAGCTTCGTCAATGGCATCACCTTGACCGTGGACGGCGGTATGACCGCGCAGATGTGAGCGTCATCGTCGACAATTTCCGGTGCAGCGGCGGCTTCGCATCTCGCTTTGTCGCTGTGTGCTCGGATCTGGAGCGCCCGTAGATCGACGCGGCCGCGCCGCAGTCTTTCCGGGCGATCGTCTTCACCACCGCTCGATACCGACCGCCAAGCCTTCGGCAAGCAATGTCGCCAGGCTCGACGCCGGCTTGTCGGCCTTTGCTTTCAGCCGCAGGCTGAATTCCGCATTCGGCAATGCCGGTAGCGAAAGTGCCGGGGGTGCGAGCGCTATGCCCTCTCCGAGGAAGCGCGGCGTGCGCGCGGTGACGGCGATGCCGCTTCGCACCGCCGCGCGCAGACCAGAAAGGCTGGGGCTTGTCGCCGCGATGCGATAGTGGCGCCCCGCCTCGTCGAGGGCCGCCGTCGCAGCCGCGCGAAAGCCGCAGGGCGGATCCAGCACGGCAATCGGCAACTCACTGTCAGCCATGGATGGAACATCCGATGCCGATAGCCACAGCATCGGTTCGCGCAAAATGGCGATCTCGTCGGGTGTCGGCCCTTCCCGCATGACGATCAGCACGTCGATCAGCCCCTGATCGTAGGCCGACGTCAGTTCACGGGATCGGCCGACCCTCAAGTCCAGCCGCACACGCGAATGGGTGCGCCCGAAGCGACGTAGCAGATCCGGCAGGTTGCTGTCGGCGAAATCCTGGGTGCAGCCGAGGGCCAGGCGGCCGTCGGTGCTGGCCCCCTTCAGGCTTAGCCATGCATCCCGGTGTACCTCGAGAATGCGGCGTGCATGAACGACCAATTCCTCTCCGGCCGGCGTCAGAATCCTCCCTCTGCCTGAGGGTGCGAGCAGCGGCTCGCCGATCATCGTTTCAAGGCGCTGCATCTGGGCGGTCACCGCCGAAGGTGTCCGCCCCACGGCCGCAGCCGCGTTCGCGAGAGACCCGCTCTCGGCGAAAGCAAGAAAGGTGCGCAGCAGGTCAGGATCGAAGGTTTGCATTACTTCAATTTAGTCGAATTTATAATGCCAAACAATTCGATTTTTTCGAATACAGAGACATGGCAGATTGGGCTCACACAAGAAATGGGAAACCCGAAAGGAACCAGCCAATGCCCATCATCAACGTCACCGTCAGCGGCAAGCCGGACCCGGCACTCTCGTCGCGGATTGCCGCCTCGGTCAGCGAACTGACGGCTGCCCACCTGCGCAAGGATCCGACGATCACGGCAATCGTCGTCACCTATGCGGACCCGGAACACTGGTTCGCCGGCGGAAAGTCACTTGCCGAACAGGATATCAACAGCTTCTGGCTGGACATCAAGGTCGTCGACGGCACCAACACCAAGCAGGAAATGGCTGCCTATCTCGAGGCCATCTTCGGGCGCTTTGAACAGTTGCTCGGGCGGGTGCACCACGAGAGCTACGTTCTCGTCCACGAGGTTTCGGCTGCCGCCTATGGTTATGGCGGCAAGACGCAGGAATTCCGCTACATCAGCGGCAAGCTCAAATCCGGCAAATGAAGCCAGCGGGAGCCGCTTCCCGAGCTTGCACTCAGCGTGTTAGCGGAGCGCCCGAAGACATGGCCGAGCCGCTTCCTTCCTCCCCTCGCCGGCTCAGCGCGCGGCATGTCATGGAGCCGCTGGTTGCACTGGCGGGAGGCCGGCCCGCGGTGCAGATCCGTTGACAAGTCCCGCCTGGGCCGTTGTCGGCGTCCCAAGAATGGTAGATTAGCGGAACGCCTTCGCGGACGAGAATGCGCCCTGGCCCAACGGCAATCGGTTGCCTGTGGCGTCATCGACCCTCTTGGCGGCCGGCAAACGTCGCTACCCGCAGGCCGCCTCGCCATCGCGTTCACTGCAGCAGTCGCGCGAGCCCGGTTCGAAGGTCGGTTGCGCAGCGATAGCCGAGTGTTGCGTAGAACGTTTCAACACACCCGCGTGATCGCCTGACTTCACCCAGTAGGCCGTCGATATAGGTGAGATCCGAGCGGCTGCCGGTTTCCTCGATCATGATCCGCGCAAGGTCGCTGATCGATGTCTCGACACCGCTGCAAACATTGACGATGCGCGCGCCCGTGTCCCGGCGGCCAAGCGCGTGCAGCAAAGCCTCCACAACGTCGTCCACATGGACGAAATCACGGGTCTGACGGCCATCCCCATGGATGGTGATGTTTTCACCGCGCTCCAGCCGTTCGGCGAACTTCGCGATCACGCCGGAATAGGGAGACGATGGATCCTGCCCCGGCCCGTACACGTTGAAGAAACGCAGACCCAGGCTCGCTATGCCGTAAACCTCATAGGCAGACCGCGCGTGAAGTTCGCAGGAAAGCTTGTCCGCACCATAAGGCGACAACGGAATGCAACGTCCGGCTTCCGAAAGCGGCAGTTCCTGGCTTGCCCCGTAAACCGCGGCCGATGAGGCGTAGACAAGCGGAAAATGAGCCCCGGAGTGGGCAAGTTCCTCGATGATGGTGAGGAACCCCGTTATGTTGATTGCGTGCGATGATGTCAGTTGCCGCTTGCACCGCTCGACCGAGGAGATCGCCGCCAAATGGATGCAGGCATCCACATTGGCGAGCGCGCGGCGCACGGCGTCGCGGTCGAGCACCGACCCCTCGATGAAGGTCGCAGCCTGCGGGATGTTTTCTCGCTTTCCCGAACTCAGATCATCAAGGATGGTCACGTCATAGCCAGCCTTAATGAGCCGACGGGCGAGGTGCGCGCCAATGAAGCCGGCTCCACCGGTAACCAGTATCCTTTTCAAGCCGTTTTCCCTCGCGACACCTCATCGCGATCGGAGGCGCCTGGATCTTAAGTGTAAGTGGATTCCTGAGCCGCCGAGCCGACCGTGGAGCGCGACCGGCACTCGGCCAGTGCGTCCGCGACCGGACCTTCCGTCTGGGTTGCAATCTTCCTTGTCGCCCGGGCGGCGTCAAGGCTTCGGCCACCAGGTTTACCGTTTCGCTGAGATGTCGTCGCTTGGGAAAGCGACAAAGCCGAGGCGTTTCCCAGGCGAGACCGGTTGAACCGCCCAGTGCCTTAGGGCGCGGGGCAACCAAGGATCAGGTCTTCCACTTCGGATCCTGAGCCGACGCGCATCAGGACCGTGAACCGGCCGTCGGCGCCGACCTCGAAAAGCGTTCCCCCGTTTTCGCCCTTCTCGTTCGTCCGGGTCACGATCAGCAGGCTTCCGGCGCCGCTCAGATAGGATCGAATGTTGGACACGGCCAAGCGGATCTGCGCGTTGGAGAAGTAACTCCTGTTGAGAATGTTCGCGGCTCTGACGAGATCGAAGCGGCCGGCGAAGTCCGGCGAGCGCCGCATGATGTCATCCTCGACGAATGCGATGGAATCATCGCGCGACAACGACCGCGTGATCATCTGGACCGGCTCGCTCCTTCCGCTGCGGATCAGCGCGCGCAGGCGCGGCTGCAGCATGGATTTCGCCAGTTGGCGCGGGATGAAGGCAAGGGAGACATAGTCGAGCCGTCGGATCCAGGGCCGGATCGCAAGACCGGCGACATCATACTGAAGCGGCCAGCCTTCCGGATCGGCAAGAACGCGAACCCCCGGCGCCACCTCGACGATGTGCGCGTCGATGAAGAGATCGGTGGCGGTGATCTTCGGTTTGGCCCCGCAGGCCTCCAGGTATCGCAAAAGCTCGACCGTCGTCACGCCGGTGGAAACGCCGACATCGAGCACCTCCCGCAACTGCCCTGCCCGCTGCGAAAGCAAGGGCCTGAATGCGGTTTCCAGCTCGCGAAAGCGCGACGGCTGTGTGAGCTTGAAAGTGCCGTTTCGCATCTTCAGCCTCGCGAAGAACTCCGACTCCCGGACCCAGTCCGTCGAGCCGTCATCTCCAGAATAAAATTGCCGGGCGCTCATCACCATGGTCGGACAACCTGTAAAAATTGCCTGCGGCTCTCGAACCCAGAGGGCATCTGGCAGCGACCGATTACTTTGCCGCCTGCCTTTCCAGACAGGGGCTCAGCGCCCGCTACAACGATCCTGAGGGTAAACTGGCCGACATCGGCTCCCAAAACATGAAAACGACAACAGTTAATTTCAGTATATTCAAAAACAATGCAGGGATAATACCAACTCCCCCGGAGATTCCAAGTTACATTTCAGCAGTTGCTTTCGAATGAGCCACTGCGTCACGCCACGATCCCGGTGGCCCGATCGTGTCGCCTCCTGCTTTCTCCACATCCCCCGACAGAACGCCGCGACTACTCAGGGCAGATCCTGTGACGGGTGCGAGGAACGGCGGAACCGAGAGGCGCCGGTATCTGCGCCGGCCGTCGTCAATGTCGGCGGACCGGGCTTGATCAGATCGTAAAGATCCTCGTAGCACGAGACGGTCCGGTCGATCGAAAAGCCCTGCGCACGGCGGCGCGCATAGGCTGTTGCATTGCGATATTTCTCCTCATCGCTGGCAAGTTCTCGAATGCGGTCGGCAAGCTGCCCGTGGTTTTTCGCCGGGAAGCGGTAGTCGTCGTTGTCAACGACGACGGCCAGCCCTCCGACATCGCTGACCAGGACTGGCAGGTCCGACGCCATCGCCTCGACAACCGCCACGCCGAAGCCTTCCCAGTGGGAGGATTGCACATAGAGATCAAGGCGACCGAGGAACGCCGGGATATCCCGGACCAAGCCTGAAAAGTGGACGCGCTCGCGCACGCCCAGAGCGCCGGCGAGTTCTTCGACGATCGGACGGCGATCCCCCACACCGGCAAAGACCGCATGGACATTGTCCGGAAGCCGCTGGAGGGCGCGCACGATGGTTTCCTGGTCCTTCTTCTCGGTGAAGCTTCCAACCATGCCGATGTAGAAGAGGCCATCCTGTCTCGGCTTGCGGTCGCGCGCCGACGCAAACCGGTCCAGGCTGACGCCGTTTTCGACGATGTGGATTTTCGCGGCCATAGGCGCCAGCCATTCGGACAAGTGGTCGCGGACAGGTGTGCTGATCGCCGCAACACAGTCGTAACGGCCATAGACCCAGCGCTCGATACCGCGCAGCCACCGCCTCGCCCTTCGGCGGTTCCAGGTGTTGTGCTCGGTGTAGATTTTCCGAAAGGGCAGGAGCGCGCAAAAATAGAGGGACGGAAACAGGTGGACGTGCACGACGTCCGCCGCCCGCATCGCGCGCCATGCTTTGGCAATCGAACGGGGGCTCGACAGCTTGACCGCGATGATCGTCACGGCAGCGAAGGCCGTGTCTTCCAGGAGCTCGTTATTGGCTCCCTTCCACACGATTACCGTTGCCGAAAACCGCGTCTGTCGCTGCGCCATTTCCACGACCAGGCGCTCGGCACCGCCGTTTCCGTTAAGGTCGTTGATGATGTGAACGACGCTGCCTGCCATCGTAAGACAATCGCCTCGAATATCCCTCGAAGGCGATTATGCATAGCAACCGTCAATTCAACAACTATTAGTAATGTATACATCGAAAATTATGAGTTTCTCATTGAAGCGCTAGAAACACGCGCAACCGAAAGGTTTCTAGAAAAGCATCGTCGCGGTTGTTCTTTTCTTGGAGAACACTCGCGACTATTCTGAAAAAGGTGAAATGTGCCCATCAGATCAAGGCCATGCGCTCAAGAAGCAGCTTGTTCACGGCATGCACATCGAACTTTGATTGGGCGAGTTCACGTGACCTGAGCCCCATGTCCGCGATCAGCGAAGGCGCTCTCAGGAAGCGGCACATGGCTTCAGCCAGTTGCTTGGCGTTGCGCGGCTCCACCAGGTAGCCATTGAGCCCATCGACCACCGTCTCGTCGCAGCCCGGCAGATCGGTGGTGACCACCGCGCGCCCCGTCGACATCGCCTCGAGAATGCTGCGCGGTATGCCCTCGCGATAATAGGACGGCAGGACGAAGACGCTGCAATCGGTGAGATGCGGGCGCACATCCGTGGTTTCGCCGAGATAGTTCAGGCTGCCGTCCTTGACCCATCCGTCGATGGTCTCAGCCGAGATCGCCGCCGGACTGGGATCGAACTGCCCCAAAAGACGAAATTCGGCCTCCGGAAATTGTTGGCGGACGAGGCGCGCGGCCTCGACATATTCGCCGATCCCCTTGTCCTTCAGCAGGCGCGCGACGAGCAGAAAGACCGGGCGACCGCTGGGCGGGCTCGAAAAAGCATAGTGGTCGAGATCCACGCCAGAGCCCGGGACCAGCGTCAGCTCGCGCTGATCGGAGATCAGCCTGCAGCTCTCGATGTCGGCGGAATCCGCACGGTTATAGGCAAAGACCCCGCCAGCCCCCTTGAGCGCCAGCCGATAGAGCAGCACGCTCAGCTGCTTGATGCGGCGCCCGATCCACCGCTTGCTTGCGGCATCCGAGTAGACATGGCCAAGGCCGGTCACGAGAAAATACCGTCGCTTGACGCCGGCCAGGCGGGCGGCAATGCCGCCATAGACGATCGGCTTCATCGTATAGGGGATCACGACATCGATCTGCCGTGAACGAAAGAGCCGCCAATAGGACCAGAGCGTCGTCAGATCCGTCAGGGGATTGAGCCCCGTGCGTGCCATCGGCGAGCGGACGAACTCCACACCGATCTCGGCAAGCTGACGGATGACGTCCTCGTCCTCTTCCGGCCCGACGGCCAGAACCGAATGGCCGGCCTCGACCAGGCGCCGCAGCAGCTCCAGCCGAAAATTGGTGAGCGAACGGCTGTAGCTCGAAAGCACCGCGATCCGCTGTTTCGGCACCACGCCGGCAACCGCCGATCCTGCGGCGACAGCCGCTCGCTGTGGCGGCTGCCTGACCGGAGAATAGTCGCTCGCGTCAATCAACATCAGGCCGCGCTCCATACAAGCGTTCGAAAGATCGCACAGATCACATCGGCATCGGCGTCGAAGGCGGCCCCCGCCTAAGGCTCGACAGCGCTGCTTGCAGGACATCGTCAGTCAGATGCGCGACATCGGCGTCGGCGGCCCCTTCCTCCCCGTCATCCGACGAGGGCGCCCCAGCCGTACCTTCGGCCGGATGCTTGTCGAAGCCGGGAATAAGGCTGTTCATGATCGCAAAAACCATCGCCTGATCGCCGAGTTCGGCAAAAAGCTTCAGGCGCGCGAACATCTCCTTGAGTGTCGTCAGGGGTACGGCATTCGGGATCGCGCCGAGCACGCCCGGAATGGGAGAGCTGATGCGTTGCTCGCCGCTATCGAACAGCTCCTCATAGAGCTTTTCGCCGGGCCTCAGGCCGATGATCTCGATGTCGATGTCCTTGCCGGGCGTAAGACCGGCAAGCCGGATCATCCGCTTGGCGATGTCGATGATCTTGATCGGCTCATTCATATCGAGAACGAAAATCTCACCCTTGCCGATTTCGCCTTCCAGACCGTAGGCCGAAGCCTGCAGCGTCAGTTCGACGGCTTCGCGAATGGTCATGAAGAAGCGTGTCATGCGCGGATCCGTCACCGTCAGCGGGCCACCCTTCGCGATCTGCCGCTTGAACAACGGGATCAGCGAGCCGCTCGAACCAAGCACGTTGCCGAAGCGAACGGTCATGAAGCGCGGGCCAGACCCCTTCTTCAGGCAATGAAGGTCGAGCGCCTGGCAATAGAGTTCGGCCAGCCGCTTGGTCCCGCCCATCACGCTGGTCGGGTTGACGACCTTATCGGTCGACACCTGCACCATCGCCTGCACCTTGAAGCGGCGGGCGGCGTTCGCGACGTTCATCGTGCCGATCACATTGGTCAGCACGCCCTCGCAAGGGTTAAGCTCCACCATCGGCACGTGCTTGAGTGCGGCAGCATGGAAGACGAGTTCCGGCCGATACTTGGCAAAGACGTCGTTGACGCGATTGGCCCGGCGGACGTTGCAAAGGTTTGCGGTCCGCTTGACGGCCGGATAGCGCTCTCCGAGTTCCATATCGATCGCATAGAGATTGTACTCGCAGTTCTCGACCAGGATGAGCTCGGCCGGTTCGCGCGCTGCCACCTGCAAGGTAAGCTCGCTGCCGATCGAACCACCGGCGCCGGTGATCAGGACGCGACGGCCGCGGATGAGGCGCAGAATTGCCTCGTTGTCGAGGGCTGCCTGCGGGCGCTCCAGAAGATCCGTCAGCTCGATCGAGCGCAGCTCGAAACGGCTTTCCTGCTTGGCGCTCTTGAGTTCGGTGATCTGCGTCAGGCGCGATACGGTCATGCCACGCGCTTCGGCGCGCCGCATCACATCCTCCGCCCCCTCGCCGAACGCCGAAAGCGCTTCGGTAAAGACGACATGGCGCGGCAGCTGCCCACTCTCTGCAAGCGCACAGACCACACTATCGAAATCGCTGAGCGCGCCGAGGATCGGAATGCCGCGCAAGGTCATATCCGTATGCTCCGGCGTCACTTCCAGGCAGCCGACCGGCTTATGGCTGCAATGCGGATCTCGGCGGAGCGCTCTCAGATAGAGGTCTGCCGCATGGCCGCTGCCGACGAGCAAGGTCGGGATCTGCTCGGCATTGTCCTCGGCGACCGGCTGGCGCCGGCTCGGGCGCAACGCCAGTTCGTCAAGCCGGAAGCTCAGCCGCGAAGCCGACAGGAATGCGGTCAAAAGCAGCGCCTCGAGCGGCACGACGCTTCGCGGCATATCCTGCAGGCGGTTCGCAAAGAACGACATCAAAACCAGCGCCGCCGAACTGATCAAGACGGCCTGCAGGATCGAACGCAGATCCGAAACGGAGCAGTAGCGCCAATCGCGGGCGTACAATCCGGCGACCGGAAAAGCGAGCGCACAGGCAAGAAGATATAGCGGCCCGGTCGATACCAGCGCCCAGATCAACTCCGGACGGGTCGACATCGCGTCGAAACCGTAACGCAGGAAAAAGGCGGCCACGAGCGCCAAAGCTGCAGACGCTATGTCCATCGCATAGAGCACACGCGATCGACGAACCTGCTTGACCGAGGATACGGCCGTTCTTGCCGCCAAGCGCAAAAGTGCGCGTCCGACAGCGGCAAACCAGGTGAATATTGTGAGGAACCTTGCCCAGTATCTCGCCATGGACGGCGGAGACGGGGCGACGGCTTGCGTGGGCTGGGCAGCGGCCTCGTTGCGATGCATGCGACACCCTTCGATCCATAGAACGCCATTCAACCGCCGCGCCGAGAACGGACGGACGAATGATGCGCCTTGAGACGTCATGTCTCGTTGAATTTGTTTGGAATACAATTCTGATACAGATCAGATCATACAAAGTTACCTGAAATTTATTTTATCTATGCACGGATACAAGCTTTGGTCTTCGCAATAAAATACGCCAACTTCGCCCAAACTCTCGCACGCCGAAAACTGCGTGTAAATTATCTTTTCGTTTTATCGGAAGATATTTACCTAATTATCTTAGAACTCAATAGTATTACTGCAAATTAATCCATAGCCCTTTAGGATTAACCAGCGACCACTCCGCTCCTCCGGGAGCAGAATGCACCACTCGAAATATCGAAATAAAATCTAAGTTCCGAAAACAACTTCACGCACTTTTACGTACAAAAAGGATAGAATTTTCATTTACAAAATTAATGAACGAAAATTTTGCAGTAAATCCGAAAATATACATCCGACAAATCTTATACGGCCCCTCACTGATCAAAACTCATTGGCCCATTCTCTGCGGCCGATAGACATGATGCGCCAGGGCTGGCTTTCGAGCTTTCGCCAAGCATCGTTGCAATGATCGACGATGTCGTCGTAGGATTTGAAGACGCGGTTTGAGAGCCAGTTGTCGCGCATGAAGTGCCAGAGGTTTTCGACCGGGTTGAGCTCCGGCGACTTCGGCGGCAATGGCAGGATGGTGATGTTTCCGGGCACGACGAGATTGTTGGACATGTGCCAGCCTGCCTGATCCATGATGAGGATAGCGTGCGCGTCGTGATCGACGTGCCGGGCGATTTCGGCCAGATGCTGGGTCATTGCGTAGGTGTCGCACCATGGCATGACCAGCGCCGCCGCCTTGCCGAGTTTCGGGCAGATTGCGCCGAAGATGTAGGCCGACCTTGTGCGCTGGTCGTGCGGCGCTGAAGGCCGTGTTCCGCGCCTGGCCCAACGGCGCGTGATCTTGTTCTTTTGCCCGATACGGGCCTCATCCTCGAACCAAATCTCTATCCGTTTTCCTCGGGCTGCTCCGGCGGCAATCTGTGCCACTGCAGCGGGGAAACTTTTTTAAAATCCTCAATGGCTTGAGGGTCTTGAGCGTGATGTTTGGGCCGGGCAGCCAGCTTGCGATAGCCCATGGCCCGTACTTCGCGGCTCAACGTTTGCTCGCTCACCGACACGCGAAACTCTTCCCAAAGCCATTGAGCCAAGTCGCACAGACGCCAGCGAACAACGCCATCGAGATAGGGTGTCGGCCCACGCTCGATGGTCTGCGCCAGGGCCGCGCGCTGCTGATCGTTCAACCGCGACTGCGGGCCGGGAGCCTTGCCATTGATCAGGCCTTGAGGACCGCGTTCGTTGAACCGCATGACCCAGTCCCGAACAATTTGAAGCGTGACGTTGCCGAGGCGGGCGGCATCGGAACGCGAGCCTCCATCGTAGATCGACGCGAGTGCCAACAGACGTCGCGCCTGGGTTGCGTCCTTCGTCTGCCGCGCCAGCCGCCGCAGACCTTCTCCATCAAAATCGTCACGTAATGAAATCCCTGATCGCATCGCAGACCTCCGGTTTGCACCAGAGATTCAGATTCACCGCGCTTTGGGAAGGCCAAAGAGTCGAGGTCAGCGAGGCGGCGTATTAGTGCGATTGGAGAAGGCGCTTCAACACTCCCCAGCACGCATCCCGGAACCGCTCTCTGGTGAAGGGCGAGCGACGCCGACAGCCCCCAGACCACCGGAGGCGGACCATGCCAAAGGAGCTCCCCGCGTATCAGCCGAGACGCCGGTTCAGCGCAATCTTGCGCTGGAAAGACCTTGTGGGCTCATTCCCCGGCAAAGGCACGTCGATAGGAGTCGGAAATCGGCCGGATCAAATACTCAAGGAAGGTGCGGTCGCCGAGTTCGATGAAGGCGTCGATCGGCATCCCCGGATGCAGTTGCTCCATGCGAACGCCGGCCGGCAGCGGCGTATCCAGGCGCAGCACGGCCCGGTAATAGGGCTCGCGCGTCGCCGGATCGGTCAGGCGGTCGGCCGAGACATGGGCAACCGTCGCTGAAACCTCCGGCGTCAGGCTGGTATTGAGCGCCGAGAGCCGGACCCTCGCCGGCTGACCGACATGGACGACGTCGATGTCCTGCGGATGAATACGCGCATCGACAACCAGGTCCCCTGTCGGCAGGATCTCCATGATCTTTTCGCCGGGACCGACGACACTGCCGACGGCATTGTAGACCGAGGCGACGACAACGCCATCCACCGGCGCCTTGACGACGGTGCGCTCGAGCACCCGGCGTGCGGCCTCGACCTGTTCTTCGACGTCGGCGAGCCCGGTCTTCACCTCGTTCATCGCGGTCACCGCCTGCTCGACGCGCTGGGTCTTCAGCCGTTCGATCTGCTCACGCGCTTCCGCCACCTGCGTGCGGCTCGACGAAGCTTCCGCCTGCAGCATGCCGACCTGGCCGAGCAGGTCCGCTTCGACGCGGAGAAGCTGCGTGTACTCCGTGCGGTTCGTCAACCCCTTTTCCAGGAGATTGAACTTGCGCTCGGCTTCGCTGCGCACGATCTGCGTCTGCTTCTCGACTGCCGCCTTCTGCGCGGCCAGACCATCGAGCCCATCGTTCAGGCTTTCGACGCGCTGCTGCAGGATGACGGTTTCGGAGGTGAAACGGGCAAGCCGGGTCTGAAACTCCTTGACCTGCTCTTCCGTCAGGTCTCGGCTTGCGGCCGACATCGTGGCCGGCGCATTGCCGATCGCGATCGTCAGATCCCGCTTCCCGTCCCGCTCGGCGGCAAGACGCGCCTCCCGCGCCTTCAGTGCCACCCATTGCTTGGCAAGGCGGTTGAGCTGGGTGCGGGCCACGGTGTCGTCGAGGACCACGAGCGTCTGCCCCCTGGCGACGGCATCCCCTTCACGTACCGCGATTTCGCTGACGATCCCGCCTTCCAGATGCTGCACGAGGACATTGCGGCCCGTGGCCGTGATCGTACCGGAAGCGACGGCAGCGCCGGAGAGCGGCGCCGTCGCCGCCCAATAGCCGAAGCCGACAAGGATAAGAGCAAGCGTGCCATAGCCGAGCCGGGCGACAAACCCGGTATCGGTCACGATCGCCTCCCGCCAGGAACGCCGAGCACCCGCCGCCGTCATGGCCGGTCCCCGGTTCTGCCAGGCAGGAAGGCGGAGATGTCTGCCGGCGGGAGGTTCGACGGCCGCTTGGCAGCGGCTGCCTTCGCTGCCCGGTTCGCCCGCTCGGACTGCGCGCGCCGCGCCACCTCATCCGTTGGGCCGAAGTCATCGATCCTGCCATTCTTCATCACCAGGATCCGGTCACATGTCGTTGCGATCGAAATGCGGTGCGTGACGATGACGACCGTGACGCCGCGCTCCTTCGCGTCTCTGAGCGCCCGTCCGAGTGCCGCTTCCCCCTCACTGTCGAGGTTGGCGTTCGGCTCGTCGAGAACGAGAAGACGCGGAGAGCCGTAGAAGGCGCGCGCAAGCCCGATGCGCTGCCGCTCACCGCCGGAGAGATTGTTGGAACCGGGCCCGATCGGCGTCTGATAGCCCTTCGTTTGCGCCAGGATGAGATCATTGGCATGTGCCGCGCGCGCGGCCGCAACCACCGTCTCGTCCGCCGCACCCGGCTCGAAGCGCGAGATATTGGCGGCGATCGTGCCGGGCAGAAGCTGCACGTCCTGTGCGAGATAGCCAATGAGGCTGCCGAGCTGCGCCGCGTCCCAGGTTCTCAGGTCCGCACCGTCGATGGTGATCGAACCCGCGGTCGGGGCAACGGCGCCGGTCAAAAGCCGCGCAAGCGTCGATTTACCCGCCCGGCTCGGTCCGACCACAGCAACGCTTTCGCCGGCAGCGATCGTGAAGTTCAGCCGTTTGAGGATCGGCTCGGGGTCGGCTCCCGCGTCCGGCGAAACATAGAGCAGATCGCGCACAGCGATATTGCCTGCGGGGTTTGGCAGCAGAAGCTTGCGGCCATCGGCATTGCCGGCCTCGATCACCTTTTCGAACCGCGACCAGGCGCTGCGCGCTTCCATCGCCTGCTTCCAGATCCCGACCAGCTGATCGAGCGGCTGCAGCGCGCGGCCCGACAGGATCGAGGACGCGAAGATCATGCCAGCGGTCATCTGCCCCTTCAAAACAAGGGTCGCGCCGACAGCGAGGATCGCCATCTGCAGGATCATTCTGATCGATCGCGATATGCCGCCGAAGATGGCGTTGACGACGAGATTTCCGTCGGCTGCCGCAGTCGCAGCGGCAAACTGGCGGCCCCAGACCTCGCTGACATTGTTCGTCATGCCCATCGCACGCACCGTCTCGGCACTGCGGCTGAACATCTGCGCCGTCAGATTGGCGCTGGTAATCCGCTCCTGCGCGAACTGCGACGCCTTCTTGTTCATGTACTGATTGAGGAAAACCAGGAGAAGGATCACGATCGCGCCAATCGTCGTCATCAGGAAGAGCATTGGATGCAGGAGATAAAGCAGTGCCGCGAACACCGGCGAGAACGGCAGATCGAAGAGGACCGGCGTGCCGCGTGAAGCGATGAAGCCTCTGACTGTCGCAAGATCGCGCAAGGGCTGAATGTCGCCCGGTTCCCGGCCCGTTGCCGCGACCACGTTTGCAAAGGCCGCCGCCCCGAGCTCGCTGTCGAGCTTGGCCGCCATGCGCACGGCGTAGATCGCCCGAATCACATCGAGCAGGCCGAGGAATGCGAAGGCAAGGAACGCGATAATCGTCAGATAGACGAGCGTTTCGATGCTGGAAGAGGGCAAAACCCGATCATAAACCTGGATCAGAAACAGAGGCGATGTCAGCGCCAGCACATTCACGACCGTCGAGAACAAGCCGAGATCGATAACGCTGCGCCGGAACGCAGAGCGTAAACTGCCGCTTGTGATTCTGTTGTCTACCATGCTGCAACGACACCGTTTCCAGGAATTTGAGTGGGGCCGTATCGATGGAAGTGTTCCCCGATGTCAACGTGCCGGGGGTTGAGCAGTTACTATACATCTGTTGTAGCGGTTGCTTATAGATGCTATTTTAAGCCCCCACCATTCAACGCGACAGATCACAGTTTTCACACGCTCCGGTCGCTTGCTGTCTTTGCGCGGCGGTCGGTAAAAGCAACGGCGCGTATTCTGCCCCACTAATAAAGGATGGAAACATGATCGTTAAGGGAAGACCCGTAGCTGACACGCTTTATGGCACGAACGTAGCTGACACAATTTATGGATATGGCGGCGACGACAGCCTTTGGGGCTATGCCGGAGACGACTATCTCGACGGTGGCGACGGCAACGACCGCATGTACGGTGGCGACGGCAACGACTTCTTCAAGGCCGGTCCAGGCGACGATTATGCTGAAGGCGGCGTCGGCAACGACTCCTTCGATGGCGGCCTCGGCAACGACCACTTCGTCGGTGGCCTGGGCAACGACATCTTCGACGGCGAGGACGGCGACGACATCCTCGACGGCGGCGATGGCCACGACACCATGCTCGGCGGCGCCGGCAACGATACCTTTTACGGCGGCGCCGGCGAAGAATACATCGACGGTGGTGCCGGCAATGACATCATCTATGCCGGCGACGGCAATGACGGCTTCGTCAACCGCATCAACCCGGCGACCGGCAAATTGACGACGCAGGCCGTCGGCGGCGGCGCCGGCGACGACTACATCTACGGCGAAGGCGGCAACGACGCGCTTAAGGGCCAGTCCGGCAATGACCACGTCTATGGCGGCATCGGCGATGACCGGGTCGACGGCGGCGACGGCGACAACTATCTCGACGGCGGCGACGGCAACGACATTCTCGATTCCGAGAGCGGTCGTGACGAGGCCCATGGCGGTGCCGGCGTCGACAGGATCAGCGTCGGCGCAGGCGACGACCTCGTCTATGGTGATGGCGGCAACGACAGCATCAGCGGCGAAGACGGCAACGACACGCTGAATGGCGGCGATGGCGATGATCTGTTCTATGGCGGCAACGGCAACGACACGATCCGCGGCGATGCCGGCAGGGATACCCTGATCGGCGACACCGGCTCAGACTTCCTCTGGGGCGGCGCCGACGCCGACCGCTTCGTGCTCAAGGGCGCCGGCGCGCTCGTCGGTCAGGATACCATCATGGACTATCAGGATGGTCTCGATCGCATCGTTCTCGAAAAGCTCGGCATCACCCGCTACGCCAACACCGGTGGCCCCGGCACGGTCTATGCCTATGACGACCCGAGTGGCGACGTGATCCTCAAGGCGCAGGATTCGGCTGGTCACGCCTTCCAGATCGTCGTCGACGATCCGAACGGTACTCTGTCTGCGGCCAACTTCAGCGCCGCGGACTTTACCTTCGCATAAAACACCGGCGGCCGCGGGTTTGAATACGCGCTCCGCGGCCGCCACTACCACCCGTTCCTGCCCGTGTTAGCAGTCCAGTTGGCGAAAAGCTCAGCGCGAGACCGCTTCGCTCGCGGCGAGCGATCGCAAGGCGTCGTCCAGTTCATCGAGATCGCTGATCCGCCTGTCGGCCTGGTGCGCCTCGTCCGGTGCCGCCGTGCGGTGGACCCGCGCTTCGCGCGCCACCATCACAGTTTGCCATCCGCGCCGGCGCGGCGTGACGAAATCCTTGAGCGGATTGTCGGCGATGTAGACGAGATTGCCCGGCATGACGTCGGCCCAGGCCTCGATCGCCTCATAGGCCCGTGCGTGCGGCTTCCAGAATTCTCTCCCCCAAAGGTCAGTGAAGATCACCCGGTCCACCAAGGCCTCCAGCCCCAGCGCTTTGACCTTGGCCTGTTGCGTAGCCGCAGGCCCGTCGGTGATGATCGCCCTTTGGCCGACGCGCGCACGCTCCAGATAGCGACGAGCATCGGCGGCCAGAGTGATTTCGGGCTGGTGTCCGCGATAGACCGCAACCAACTGGCTTACCAGCGCCTCGTCGGCGGCGATGCCCATCGCCACCAGGGCCGTGTCGAAAACGCGCCCGCTGTGCCCGCGCGCGGCAACTGCCTCGCAATGCCCGGCGAAGCCTTCCGCGCCCAGATGGTTCGCCAACCAAGCATCGACGGCCTTGAAGCCGCTTAAGGCGAAATCCCGCTCCAGATAAAGCGTATCGTCGAGATCAAAGACAAGCACCTGCTCGCCCATCCGCCTATCCCCTGAAGACCGCCGCATCGTATCGCAGCATCAGCACGCCTTCACGCCAATCGTCGTGCGCCGTTCTCGACAAGCCCGCCACTTCCTCCAGCAGCCATTGGGCAAAGGTCGCGCCGGCATGGTCCACGAGCGGATAGCCCCCGCCGAAACGGGCATTGATTTCGATCACCCGCGGGCCGGTGAGCCGATCGTCCATGACCTGGAAACAGAATGCGCCACGCAAGTCCGGCAACGCCCGCAAAATGCCCTCGGCCATCGCCCGATGCACCGGATGACGCTCGGTGACGCCCTTTTCGACTTCGCCTGCCCTTATGCGCAAGCGCCGATGCGAAATGACCGACTGCAAGGTGCCGCCGTCATCGACGAACGCATTGACCGTATGCTCAGGGCCGTCGAGATATTGCTGCAGGATCATCGGCTCTGCGGTCGTTTCCGGCAGATCGGCCATTGAGCGCACCATGCTGATCGAGCGGCTTGCGCTCCCGGCATTGGGCTTGAGGAACAGCGGCCAGTTCCAACGGGAAAGCTCGCCGCGAACCTCCTCCAGCATGCCGGTTCGCGGGACCGACACTCCGGCCGCTTCGAGCACGCGCATGGTTTCGAGTTTGTCACGCACAACGTCGATGACAGGCGGAGTGCTCACATGCACGCGGCAATCGAAACGGGCGAAATCCCTAGCCGCGGCCGCAAGCGGCACGAGTTCGGGATCGATCGTAGGCACGAGCAGGCGCACATCATGCGCCCGCGCGATCTCCGCCAGGCGGCCGGTGAACTCCGGGTGATTATAGGCAGGGACCGCGAAGGCCCGGTCAGCGACGGCGCAGGCGGCGCTCATGTCAGGATCAAGGTCGCAGGCCAGCATCTGGATATCGATGTCCAGCGCGCGTGCTGCCCGACGAAAGCACTCGATCAGGCCAACACGTCTTCCTGCGGAAGAGACAAGGATCTTGAACGACCGGTACGCCATACACGCCTTCTCCTTGACTGTTAGGACGGGGGGCAAAGCAATCGCCGTGGTCCCGCCTGACTGAACCCGATGCCAATGCCCGCGCGATCACGCTCCCAACTTGCTGTGCACCGGCGGGCGCCGGCCGTCGGCCGTGCGCCACGCGGTTACCTCGATGCACTGCCGGTCTCCGCACATGACTGTGAAACCATCCGCCGTATGGGTCTGTACTTGCGCGGCAAGGCCGATGTAGCGAAAGGAGTCCGCGAAGGCCCGCGCCGCATCGAAATGGACGACCTTTCCGTCCTGACGCGAAAAGGCGCCAGGATAGGGATCGCCGACCGCCCTGATCAGACGCAACACTTCCGCCGACGGCCGCTGCCAATCGACCAGGCCATCCTCGGCGACACGCTTTGCGCAATAGGTCGCCAGGCTGTGATCCTGCTCGACACGCGGCGCCCTGCCCGCTGCCGCCAACTCAACAGCCTCCGGCACCATCTCCGCGAGATTGCGCACTTGCTTGCCGTAGAGACTGCGCGCCGTCTCCTCCGGCGCGACGGAAAACAGACGCTGCAGGATGATGGGGCCGGAATCCGTGCCCTCGTCGATCCAGAACAGCGACGAACCCGTCGTCTTTTCGTCAAGCAGGATGGTCCAGGGGATAACACCCCTGCCTCGCAGGCGCGGCAGCGCCGACGGGTGAAAACCGATCACGCCCAGCCGCGGGATGGCACGGAAGGCCTGGCGGCAGATCTGCGACCAGCCGAGGACCAGGACGAGGTCCGGGTCGCTGGCGCGAATGGCTGCAAGCGTGTCTTCGCCGTTCACATTGGTCGTGTGGCAGACCGCGCTGCCTGCCGCGCGCGCCGGTGTCGTCAAGTCCGCGAAATCGGAATGGCGATCCGCAGCCTCCGGCGGCAGCGTAACCACCAGGGAGGGCAGCATCCCCTTCGCCAACAGGGCATCGAGTGCGATCCGGGATCCTTCGACGGCACCAACCAGAGCAAAACGCATTTTGGTTCTCAAATGCACAATGTGTCAGAGCGCAATATACAACTCGGATCACAACCAAGGGAAGAAATAACCCATCCGGGCGATATAAATGTATTTCAAGTATGATATGACGGGATGCTATTTCAGAGCCGGGCTATACTGCAAGAGAATAATTGCATGACAGTGTCTGCCGTTGTATCTTGAATCCACTGCTTTTCTAGGGTGCGCCCTGGAAGGCCAATTTAGAGTACGAACCTATTTCAGAAATGATCGCGTCCGATGTGCCCTCCAAATTCGAGGCAATAGGAAGTTGATGTCCTGGCGTGCATGGCGCGCCCAGGAATTTAATGCTCGTGACCAGCGCCGGGATACACGCCAGTGTGCCCTGTCGTCAGGCTCAGGGAATGCGGAGGAATGCCCTAACGGCGGCGCAACTTCGGATCCACGGTATGATTTTGCATTTGATCACCAATTTCAGCGCAAGCGCCGGAGCTGAGACGATGCTCGCGCGCCTGCTCAAGGCGTCGTCTGACGAACGCGTCATGGTCGTATCGCTACTCGATGTCTCGGCGCGAAACCGTGACCTCGCGGACAATCCGCGCGTCGAATATGTGGCGCTTGGCGCGCACTCGCTCCCGGCCATTCTGCAGGGCACGATGCGGCTTGCCAACATCATCCGCCAGGAAAAGCCAAGCGTCATGCTCTGCTGGATGTACCACGCCATGGTGGTCGGCACGGTCGCTGCCAAACTTGCGCGCCGCGCGACGCCGGTCATCTGGAATGTTCGCCAGTCGCTCGATGACGTCGCCTCGCTGTCGCGAAGCTCGCACGTGGCGATCGCCGCTGCCCGGGTGCTCTCCGGTTCGGCCTCCGGCATCATCTACAATTCGTCGCGCGCCCGCGAAATGCACCGTGCCTACGGCTACCGTAACCTGAATTCGGTTGTCATCCCGAACGGCTTCGAAATCCCGGCGGTGGCGGCCGGCCATGAGGCGCCGCCGCGGCGGATCGGCATCGTCGCACGCTTCCACCCGCAGAAGGACCACGCCACCTTCTTTCGCGCCGCCGCTTCGGTGTTGCGCACCCATCCCGACACGCGCTTTCTCGCCGCAGGCCGGGGGCTGGCCTGGGACAATCCCGAAGTCGTGCGGCTGATTGCCGATGCCGGGTTGCCAAGCGAGGCCATCGACCTCAGAGGCGAAGTCGCGGACATGGAGGATTTCTACCGCAGCATCGACATTCTCGCTTTGTCCTCCAGAACCGAGGGCTTTCCGAACGTCGTTGCCGAGGCGATGAGCTACGCGAAAATGGTGGTGGCAACGGACGTCGGAGACGCGGCAGAGGTTGCCGGCAATGCCGGGATCGTCGTGCCTGCGCGCAATCCCGAGGCCTTTGCCGACGCCATGCGCAAGGTGCTCGACCTTTCGCCGGAGGAATATGCCCGCTACGCGCATCTCGCCCGCGATCGCATCGAAAGCGAATACACGCTGCACAACATCGAACGGCGTTACTCCAATTTCCTGAGGAACTTCTAGCAGCCACCGCACGGCTCAAGCTGTGGAAAGAGAATTCGGAGAGGGGGACCGACACATGAACGACAACGACAAGGGGGCTCGACCTACGCGAATGCCGGCGGACCTGACGCCGACAGTCAGGCGGGCATCATGACGACGCCGATACGCACAGTCATCATCGACGACCATCCCCTCGTCATCGTCGGCGCCCGCGCGACGATCGATACGACCAGCGATATCGTCTGCGTCGGCTCGGCGGGAACAGGTGCAGACGCGCTGGCGCTGATCAAGGAAACCGGGCCGGACGTTTCGGTCATCGATATCGCCCTTCCCGATATGAGCGGCCTTACGCTCGCCGAACAAATCCTCAAGCAGCAGCTTACGGCCTATGTTGTGGTGATGACCATTTACCCGGAACGTTCCTACGCACAGCAGGCGCTTCAGATCGGCGTCAAGGGCTTCATCCAGAAATGCTCCGCGCCCGAGCACCTGCTGCTTGCCGTTCGCTCCGTCACGCATGGCGGGCTCTATCTCGACCCGCCGACCGCCCAGGAACTGACCCGCGCGGCGCCAAGTCCCGGATCGCGCGCGTTGAAGACGGCCGGCGTGCCGGGGCTGACCCGTCGCGAGCAGGACGTTCTGCGCCTCGTCGCCCTTGGGTACTCCAACAAGGAAATCGGCGCGCGCGCCAACGTGAGCGTCAAATCGATCGAAACCTACAAGGCCCGTGCGACGGAGAAGCTGCAGCTCCACACGCGGGCACAGATTGTCCATTTCGCCTTGACCCACGGCTGGATGAGCGCCGTCTAGGCCGTGGTCGGGTCGGGCGCAGGCGGGATTGTCCGCCTGTCCCAATCGAGACAGGAGCCGCCATTGCGAATTGTGTTCGTGCTTTCGGGGCTTGGTGCCGGCGGCGCAGAAAAGGTCGTCAACATCCTCGCGCGCCATCGCTCGGCCCGCGGTGACGACGTGCACGTGCTCGCCCTCAATGCGGAAACCCCTGAGACCTATTTCGCCTACGACCGGTCCGTCCGCGTCGAAGCGCTCGGCGGCGGCTCGACGGTGCCTGTGTTCAGGACGGCCGAGCGTATCGCCCGATTGCGCGCGCGCCTGCGCGCCCTGTCGCCCGACCTCGTCATCTCCTTTCTGACGAAGGTCAACATCATGGTCGTGCTTGCCAGCCGCGGCCTCGGCCTCCGGCTCGTGCTTTCCGAACGAAACAACTTCAACACGCAAGATATGAACGGGCTGTGGCGATTGGCGCGGCCGCTGGCGGCCCACCTGGCGGAGCGGCTGGTGATGCAGACGACGGAAGCGGCCAATTCGCTGCCGCCGGTCCTCAAAGCCAAGGCCGTGATCATCCCCAACCCGATCACGCTTCAGCATGTGCGTGACAGACAGTCAGGCACCAGCACCCGGCTGCTGGCCGTCGGCCGCCTGGACAGGCAGAAGGGCTTCGACCTGCTGATAGACGCCTTTGCCGATGTCGCCGGGCGCGCGCCGAACATGACGCTGACCATCTTCGGCGAGGGCCCGGAACGGCCGGCGCTCGAGGAACAGGTCCGACGCCTCGGCCTTTCGAACCGCGTTCGGCTGCCCGGCACGACGAAATCGCCGGTCGAATGGATCAATGCCGGCGATATCTTCGTCCTCAGTTCGCGCTTCGAAGGGTTCCCGAACGTGCTGCTGGAGGCAATGTCAGCCGGCCTTGCCAGCATCGCCTTTGATTGCCCCTGGGGACCGTCAGAAATCATCGACACGCCAGCCGTTGGCATGCTCGTCCCCAGGGAGGACACGCACCGGCTGGCAGACGCCATGGCCCGCCTGGCGGCCGACGCAACGCTCCGCCAGCAGATCGGCGCGATGGGCGCGCGCGCGGTTGCCGCGCGCTACGCCATCCAGTCTGTCCTTCAGCAATGGGACGATGTCATCGCGGGGCCTGATCAGGCCCAGGCGCTTTACCCGGCAGCGCGCGTATCGACCTGACACGGCGCCGCCTTAGGAAGGCGACGCCGCATCGCCCGATCACGATCCGGGCGACGTCGCTGGCTTCAGATAGAGGGTCGGGATCCCATATCTGTCCTTGAAGCCAAGTGAGGCGGACTGCACGTAGCCGTGGCTTTCCGCAAACGCACGCATCGGCTTTTCCAGTTCGTCTTCAAAGCCCAGCAGAAACGCCGCCGGCGGGTCTTTCTCGAACAGCGCTTCGATTGTCGATGGCGATGTCATTTTGTAGTACTTCGCCAGGTCGGGGCTCGTCATGTCGGCGGTGCGGTAGGCAAACGGCCCTGTCGCCAGCTCGGCATAGACATCGAGGCCGCCTTCCAGCGGATAGATGGGCGCGAGCGTCGCAACCTTGCCGGTGACGCCGGCAGCCTGCATCCTCTCGGCAATCGTCACACCTCCCTCATGCACGCGCATCGTCGTCCACTGCTGCGGATGGGTCGCCTTGCCGAGGTATTGGCCAAGGCGCGGCGCGTTGACCGCAAGGACGACAAGCACGGCCGACATCAGGATCGGCCGCACCATGGGGAGCGCGCGCGGGCCAAGTGCCTCGAGCAAAAGCCCGAACGCCAAAGGAAGGCAGACAAGCGGCGGCGCAAAATACTGCGGGAACCCGGGCGTCGGAACGAAGCTCAGCACGAAGCTGCAGAAGAGCACGCCGGCAAGGACCAGCACCTCCCCCATCCGCAGCCTTGGTTCGGCTGCTGCATTGTCCGTGCGCCGGGAAAAGGCGATGAACGCGATGGCGATGAGTGCGGCAAGCGCAACGGCCACGGCCGGTGCAAGCCATATGTCCTGCGCCATGACCAGTTTCTGGGCGAGCGACATCGCCCCGCCCTCCCCGTCGCCGCTCATCAGCCGCCAGTATTGCGGATGCGGACCGGTATGGTAGCGCACCACGTGCGCCAGAAAGAGTTGGGGATCCCTGACGAGGTAGAAAAGGATTGGCGCCCCGCCGACAAGTCCACCGATGAGCAGCGGCGCCGCGACCTTTACGATACGATCCTTCAGCGCCAGCGAGCGCGGCAGAAGGAATGCGGCCACGGCGACGGCCGGGATGAAGGCGATGGCGCTCAACTTGAAGCACACGGCCAAGGCCAACAGAAATCCGGCGAGCGCCACCATCAACGAACGACGCTGTTCATTACGCAGGGCCAGAAGAAAGAGACTGAGGCCGAGAAAGGCGAACGGCCACGGCAAGAAATTGTTGGTGGCGCCAACACCCGTCTGTGTCAGGAACAACTCGTTCACCAGCGACAGGATGCCGACGCAGGCCGTTGCCCAGGCCGAGCGCGTCAACACATACACCACGCCGCCGACAGCAACAGTCAGGAGGATCCAGGCAAGAAAGACACCGAGGCGACCGCTTAGAAGCAGGTCGCTCGACCCCGTCAACTTGCTGATGGCGTAGAAGTACCAGGCGGAGGCGGGCGGATGATTGTAGAAGAAATCGGCGTATAGCGCATGGTCGTTCAAGAGCCTGGCCGGCGGGACGTACAGCTGCTCGTCTCGCCGCATCTCGAAATTCATGATCCGAAGAAGCAAGAAATAAAAAACGAACAGGAAGAACAGGGCTGCGGCAACTTGATAGAAAATCCCGACTGACTTTCCTTCAACGGAGCCCGGTCTTTCCGAAGAAACACTTGCTGGATAGGTCATGTAAAAACTCCGAACAAAAATAGACGAAGTATAAAATACGGGCTGGCAACGGGAACGATGCGGTCGCACACGACTTCAAATGGATCACACAGGATCGTAATGCGCAGTGGCGCACGGCCTAGCGGGACAACCCCGACAAGCGTGCAGGGATAAACCTGACACGTAAAAAGGCTTGCAGCCCAGCAGAATATAAGGTATTTCTTGTATATTAGTTACTTAACATAACGGAAACCCTGGGATTTATCCAGACATATTCCGTAGCACGCAGGTAACCGCCTGCCTTTATTGACGTGCATTTTTATCAGTTATTGAAAACGCTCAAATCGCGCATTGGATCGCGATTGCTCATGAATAAAACCTGAGACGTCAACACTATCCCAAACATATCTTCTTGGAGACCGCTATGAAAGTCGTTCTCTTTGCGGGAGGGCTTGGCTCGCGCCTGGCCGAGGAAACCACGCGTATTCCTAAGCCGATGGTTGAGATTGGTGGCAAACCCATCATTCTTCACGTCATGGATATTTACAGCCACTGGGGGCACCGCGACTTCGTCGTTGCCGGCGGCTATAAATGCATGTCGATCAAGAGCTTCTTCCATAACTTCCATCTGTCGACCGCGGACTTTACCGTCGCGCTCGGAAGCGGCTCGATGGTGCTGCACCCCAACCATCCGCTCGACTGGAATGTCTCTGTCGTCGACACCGGCCTGTCGACCATGACCGGCGGTCGGCTCCTGCGCCTGCGCGAATGGCTCGACAACGAGCCCTTCATGGTGACCTATTCGGACGGCGTCGGAAACATCGACATCGAGGCGCTGCTGGCGTTTCACCGCTCGCACGGGCGCCTTGCGACGGTTACCGCCGTTCAGCCTCCGGCCCGCTTCGGCAACCTCGAGATCGAAGGCGACCAGGTCGTCGAGTTCACCGAGAAGGTACAGAAGAAGGAAACCTGGATCAACGGCGGCTTCTTCGTCTTTGAACCCGGCGTGCTCGACTACATCCCGAGCCTTTCCGAACCGCTGGAAATGTCGCCGCTGACCAATCTCGCCAGGGACGGTCAACTGTTTGCCTACAAGCATCACGGCTTCTGGCATCCGATGGATACGGTCCGCGATCGCGATTACCTGAACGGCCTGTGCGAAAGCGAAGATCCGCCGTGGCTGCACTTCGAACGCGATCACCTGGCCGCCGCGACAGCCGCACCGTCCACCCATCACGTACGGATGTAGGACATGGCTTTGATCACCAGCGAGGCCGACCTTGCCGAGGCGTTCCGTGGTCGAAAGATCCTGGTCACGGGACACACCGGTTTCAAGGGAGGCTGGCTCTCGCTCTGGCTGAGGCGACTGGGTGCAACGGTGGTCGGCCTGTCGCTGCCACCGTCGACACCGTCCTTCTACCTGGCGACCGGCCTCGGCGACGTCATCGACGGCCACGAGGGCGACATCCGCTCTGCCGCCGACGTCGCGCGAGCTATCGACGGACAGGATTTCGATGTCGTCATTCACATGGCCGCGCAGGCCGTGGTGCGGGCCTCCTTCGAGAGCCCGGTCGACACCTATGCGACCAATGTCGTCGGCACCGCCATCGTGCTCGATGCGGCAAGGCGCATGAAGTCCCTGAAGGGCGTGATCGTCGTCACCAGCGACAAGTGCTACGAGAACCGCGAATGGGTCTGGGGCTATCGGGAAAACGACCCGATGGGCGGGCGCGATCCCTACAGTTCGTCGAAAGGCTGCGCCGAACTCGTCGCAGCCGCCTATCGATCCTCGTTCTTCAATGACCCCAACGGGCCGCAGCTTGTCAGCGTGCGTGCCGGCAACGTCATCGGCGGCGGCGACTGGGGCGCTGACAGGCTCGTGCCTGACCTGGTCCGCTCGGTGGAAGGCGGCAGCCCTGCGCGGCTGCGCAATCCGGCGAGCATCCGGCCATGGCAGCACGTCTTCGAGCCGCTTCGCGGTTACATGATGCTGGCGGCGCACCTGCTTCACGGCAGAACGCGCTTTGCCGGCGGCTGGAATTTCGGCCCCGACCAGGAAGCGACCGTCAATGTCGGAACGCTTGCCGACATGGTCGTCGGCCAATGGGGCGACGCGCCACCGAAATACATCGTCGAACCGCAGGTAAACGCGCCGGTGGAGTCGACCATCCTACGCCTCGACAGCACCAAGGCCCGCACGGAACTCGGCTGGAAGCCGGTGCTGCGCCTGCGCGACACCGTGGCCATGACTGTCGCCTGGTACCGCAAGTACCGGGAGGATCCGAGAACCATTCGGTCGTTCTCGGAGCATCAGATCGAGCAATACGCCAGCGCCTGGAAACAGGAAGTCGAACACGAAGCAAGACCATTGCCATTGCGCGACATCGGAGATTGGAAAGATGCGAGTTAATTACGGACAGTCCGTTTACGGTCAGGAAGAGATCGACGCCGTCGTGGCAGTCCTGCGCTCATCGACACAGATGGGCGCGGCCGTCAGGTCGATGCAGGAACGTGTCGCGACGCTCTTTGCGAAACGGCATGGCATCATGGTGAACTCCGGTTCGTCCGCGAACCATCTCGCCATCGAAATCGCCGACCTCCCGAAGGGGTCCGAGGTCATCACGCCCGCATTGACCTTTGCGACGACAGTCGCCCCGATCGTGCGCGCCGGTCTTATCCCGGCATTCGTCGACGTCGTCGAAGGCACCTACAATATCGAAGTCGATGCGATCGAGCGGATGATTACCAGGAAGACGAAGGCGGTGATGATCCCTTCGCTGATCGGGAATTTGCCTGACTGGGATCGCATTCGCGCCATCGCCGACGCGCACAAACTGCTGGTGATCGAAGACAGCGCCGACACGCTGGGCGCGACGATCAGGGACACCAGCACCGGCGCGCGGTCCGATATCAGCACGACCAGCTTCTACGGCTCACACGTCATCACCGCGGCGGGCAACGGCGGCATGGTCTGCGTCAACGACGAAGAACTGGCGCGCAAGGCGATGCTCTATCGCTCCTGGGGCCGCACATCCTCGCTCTTTGTCGAATCCGAGACCATCGAGAACCGGTTCAACATCGATCTCGACGGTTTCGACTACGACGCCAAGTTCGTGTTCGAGGTGCTGGGCTTCAACATCGAACCGTCCGAGATGGGAGCGGCGTTCGGGCTCGTCCAACTCGACCGGTTGCAGCAGAACATAGACGCACGCGAGCGCAACTTCGCCAAGCAGCGCGCCTTCTTCGAGACCTACGAGGACTGGTTCGTCTTGCCGGAACAATTGCCGCTTTCGCGAACCGGATGGCTTGCCTACCCGATGACCGTGCGCGCCGATGCGCCGTTCACCCGCCGGGAGATGCAGATCTTTCTGGAACAGCGCGACATCCAGACCCGCCCGGTATTTACCGGAAACATCCTGCGCCAGCCGGCGATGAGCGGCGTTCATAGCAAGGTCGAGCCACGCGGTTATCCGGTCGCAGACGACGTGATGCGCGGCGGCATTCTGCTTGCCTGCCACCACGGCCTGACGCAGGCGCACCTGGACCATATCCACCAGTCCTTCCGTGATTTCGCCCAGCGGTATGCAAGCTCCGGCGCCACGAAGCGCCGGGATCATCAGCCGGCCTCGTTCTTCTGAGCGAACACGAAACGCGCCTCTCCGGCTAAGGGGAGGCGCGTCAGACGGATCTTCGGTCCTCGGCGGTCACGCGTAGATGAGAAGAGGCTCATGTCGAGAATATTGATCACCGGTGCCGCTGGCTTCATTGGTTCGCATCTGACGCGAACCTGCCTCGACGCGCGCCATGAAGTGCATGTAGTGGTGCGGCCCGGCTCCGAAGACAGCCGGCTCGAGGCCGTCGACGGTGCGTTCATCCGGCACAATTTCGACCTTCAGTCCGACGATGCCATGCGGCGTTGCCTGCAGGAGGTCGAGCCGGAAATCGTCTTCCATCTCGCCGCCCGTACACGCCGGCGGGAAGAGGCGGAACTCAACGACGCCAAGGCCGGCATCCGCGAACACCTCAATGCATTGCTCAGCCTGCTCGGCGCGGCAAGTACGCTGCGCCATCCACCGCGAAAAATCATCCGAACCGGATCGCTTGCCGAATATGGAGCGACACCCGCCCCCTACGAGGAAGACAGCCGCGAAATCCCGGTGAACGCCTATGGGGCCGAACTGACGGCCGCGACCCATTTCATCGGGGGGCTGCAGGCACGCCTGCCCTTTCCGGTGATCACCGCGCGGCTGGCGCTTGTCTTTGGCCCGAGGCAATCGACCGAGTTCATGATCCCGTCCTTCATCGAGCGTTGCCTTGCCGGCCAGCGTTGCGTCGTCCGCCATCCCAGCGACCGGCGCGACCTGCTCTATGTCGACGATGTCGTCGAAGCGCTGCTGCGGATTGCCGATGCGCCGGTCAGCACCCGGCTCGTCAATGTCGCAACCGGCATCGCCCCACCGATGCGCGAGGTCGCACGGCTGATCGTCGAACAAACCGGCGCCGACCCCGCCCTCATCGAATACGGTTCGGCCACCTCGACAGGCGGCATCCGCGATTTCCGGGCAGCGCCGGGGCGCGCCAAGGATCTGTTCGGCTGGAGCGCCCGCATACCGTTTGCGGAAGGGCTGGCCCGCACCATCGCATGGCACCGGGCCGTCGTACCGCCGGCCTCGACCGATGGCCATGCTACGCGCAAGACCGTCTGAGGGTGGTGACAACGAGATGATAAAGAGACAGAAAATCTCGATCCTGGTACCGGCCTATAACGAGGAGGCCAATGTCCGGCGCGCCCACGAGGCGATCGTCGACATGTTCCGCAGCCTGCCCGAATACGACCGCGAGATCATCTTCACGGACAACCACTCCACCGACAGAACCTTTGAGATCCTGTCGGAGATTGCGAGCGAAGATCCGAGCGTTCGGGTGATCCGCTTCAGCCGCAACATCGGCTACCAGCGCTCGCTGCTCGTGGCCTACAAAGCGGCGACCGGCGATTGCTCGGTGCAGATCGACTGCGATCTGCAGGATCCGCCGCACCTCATACCCGGCATGATCGATCTCTGGCTAAGGGGGCACCAGGTGGTCTACGGCATTCGCCGGACGCTCACCGACGGCTGGCTGACAACCCATATCCGCCGGGCCTTCTACTGGTGTATCAATGCACTCAGCGAGGACGATCTGCCGCTCAACGCCGGCGAATTCAGGCTCGTCGACCGGTGCATCCTCGACGAACTGCGCAAGGTCGACGACACGTCTCCCTATCTGCGTGGCCTCATCAGCGCCATGGGGTTTTCCCAGGTCGGCTTCGAATACGACCGTCAAGCGCGCGTGGCCGGCGAAAGCAAGTTTCCGTTCAGGGCGATGCTGTCACTTGCGGTCGATGGCATCCTCAACCATTCGCTGACGCCGCTCAGGCTCGCCTCGATGGCGAGCCTGGTGATGGGCGCCGCCACGCTGCTGCTTCTGTTCGGCTACCTCGTCGGCAAGCTTCTGTTTGGGCAGGACTGGCCCGCCGGCTTTGCCACGACCACAATGCTGCTTTTGCTCTCCATTACCTTGAACGCGATCTTCCTGGGCATCATGGGGGAGTATGTCGGCCGCATCTTCATGCAATCGAAGCATCGCCCGGCCCCGATCATCGAAGCTTCAATCAACAATGACGAACACCGGCGCCCGACGCCGGCGATGCCGGATTGGAGGCGCGGCGATGTCGCTGCCGACAACAAAAGACGCTAGGTCCCGGCAGCGCGCCGGCGAAACGCTCGCCCGCTTTGCGGCCGTGGGCGCCGTGACGACCCTGCTCGACATGGCGTTGTTCAACACGTTCTATTTCGCAGGGGCGCCGCCAACGCCGTCCAACCTCGTTTCCTATTCCTGCGGCATCGCGGTCAGCTACATGCTCAATCGCGCCTGGACCTTCCGCGCCGCCCACAGCCATGTGCAGGCGGTGAAGTTCGTCGCCGCCACCCTGACGGGCCTCTTGATATCGACCGTGATCGTCGCGGGTCTTGCCCTATTGATCCCGGCACCGGTCGCCAAGGTGATCAGCGTCCCGATCGTCTTTGTCTGGAATTATCTGGCGTCGCGACTTTGGGTCTTTCGAATCGAAAGCACGTGAACGTGCATTTGCAGAAGCAAAAAGCATACAATGTTAATATTACTCAAAAAATTAAACTGTGTAGAAAATATTATTAACGGACGACATGGCGCTGGAACACTTTCGACGCGCATTACTAATATGCATACCAGCGACCACTCCACAAATCGGTAGTCTCATGATGTCCTTAACTCATTTGCAGCGCCTGGAAGCCGAGGCGATCCACATCTTCAGAGAGGTCGCCGCGACCTTCGCGAAGCCGGTCATGCTCTATTCGGTGGGCAAGGACTCCTCCGTCATGCTGCATCTCGCGATGAAAGCATTTTATCCCGGCAAGCCGCCCTTCCCCTTCCTGCATGTCGACACCACCTGGAAATTCCGCGAGATGATCGAGTTTCGCGACCGCACTGCGGCCGAACTCGGCATCGATCTCCTCGTTCATATCAATCGCGACGGTGTTGAGCAGAAGATCAACCCCTTCACCCACGGCTCCAACGTGCATACGCATGTGATGAAGACGATCGCGCTGCGCCAGGCGCTCGACAAATACGGCTTCGATGCGGCCTTCGGGGGCGCACGGCGGGACGAGGAAAAGAGCCGGGCAAAGGAGCGCATCTTCTCGTTCCGCAACGCTCAGCACGCCTGGGATCCGAAGAACCAGCGGCCCGAGCTCTGGAAGAGCTACAACACGCGTGTCGGCCCATCCGAATCCATTCGTGTCTTTCCCCTGTCCAACTGGACCGAACTCGACATCTGGCAATACATCCTCAAGGAAAACATCCCGATCGTTCCGCTCTATTTCGCCGCACGCCGGCCGGTCGTCGAGCGGGACGGCATGCTGATCATGGTGGATGACGAACGCATGCCGCTCCACGCGGACGAGAAGGTCGAGCAGCGGCTGGTGCGGTTTCGCACGCTCGGCTGCTACCCGCTCACCGCTGCGATCGAATCCAACGCCACGACGCTGCAGGACATCGTCCGCGAAATGCTGACCGCCCGCACGTCGGAGAGGCACGGCCGCCTGATCGACGCGGACGAAACCGCATCGATGGAGAAGAAGAAGCGGGAGGGATACTTCTGATGACCGCCAGCATTCCCGCAACACCGGACAGCGTGCTCGAATATCTGGCCAAACAGGAGAAGAAATCGCTTCTGCGTTTCATGACCTGCGGCTCAGTGGATGACGGCAAGTCGACGCTGATCGGCCGGCTGCTTTACGACAGCAAGCTGCTCTTCGACGACCAGCTCGCGGCACTCAAGCGCGAGACGAAACGCAACAGCGCAAACCACGGCGACATCGATTTCGCACTCCTGATCGACGGCCTGGAGGCCGAAAGGGAACAGGGCATCACCATCGACGTTGCCTATCGCTTCTTCGCCACCTCGCGCCGCAAGTTCATCGTCGCCGACGCGCCGGGGCACGAGGAATATACCCGCAACATGGTCACGGCAGCGTCCACGGCGGCGCTTGCCGTCGTGCTCGTCGACAGCCGCAAGGGCATTCTTCGGCAGACGCGGCGCCATTCCTTCATCGCGTCCCTGCTCGGGGTGCGCCACGTTGTTCTTGCCGTCAACAAGATCGATCTCGTCGGTTTTGACCGCCGGGTCTTCGACACGATCGTCGCCGACTACAAGGCCTTTGCGGAGAACCTCGGTTTCTCGACGATCACCCCGATCCCGATTTCGGCGCGCTTTGGCGACAACATGACGAGCCGTTCGCCGAACATGCCCTGGTATGGCGGCCCGACATTGCTGGAGCATCTCGAGACGGTGCCGATCGAGGAAGAGGCGGCCGAAGCGGAGTTCCGTTTCCCGGTCCAGCTCGTCCTTCGCCCAAATCTCGACTTCCGCGGCTTTGCCGGCCAGGTGGCATCGGGCAGCATCGCTGTCGGCGATCCGGTCGCGGTGGCAAAATCCGGCCAGCTTTCAAGGGTCAAGGAAATCGTCACCTATGACGGCAAGCTTGCGCGCGCAGTCGAGGGCCAGTCGGTCACGCTTGTGCTGGAAGACGAGCTCGACATCTCGCGCGGCAACATGCTCGTGCCGCCGGACGACCGCCCACATGTCGCCGATCAGTTCATGGCGCATGTGATCTGGCTCCACCCGGATGCGATGCTTCCCGGACGCAGCTACATCCTGCGCACGGAAGTCGACAGCGTCAGCGCGACCATTACCAGCCTCAAGCACCAGATCGACGTCAACACCTTTGCCGAGGAAGCGGCAAAGTCGTTGCGCATGAACGAGATCGGCGTTTGCAATCTCTCCACCCAGGCGCCGATCGTCTTCGACAGCTACAAGGACAACCGGACAACCGGCAACTTCGTGCTGATCGACCGCTTCACCAATGCGACCGTCGGCGCCGGCATGATCGACTTTCCGCTGCGTCGCGCGCTCAACGTTCATTGGCAGGCCCTCGACATCAACAAGAAGGCCCGTTCCGCACTCAATCATCAGACGCCGCGCGTGCTGTGGTTCACGGGCTTCTCCGGCTCGGGAAAATCGACGATCGCCAACACCGTCGAGAAAATGCTGCACGCCCAGGGCAAGCACACGTTCCTGCTTGACGGCGACAACGTCCGCCACGGCCTCAACCGCGATCTCGGTTTCACCGAAGAAGACCGCGTCGAAAACATTCGGCGGGTTGCCGAGGTTGCGAAACTCATGACGGAGGCGGGCCTGATCGTGCTCGTGTCGTTCATCTCGCCGTTCCGCTCGGAGCGCCGCATGGCCCGCGAATTGTTCGGCCCCGGCGAATTCATCGAGATCTTCGTCGATACCCCGATCGAGGAATGCGCGCGCCGCGATCCCAAGGGGCTCTACAAGAAGGCGCTCGCCGGCGAGATCAGCAATTTCACAGGCATCAGCTCGCCTTACGAGCGCCCGGAGACGCCGGAAATCCATCTGCACACCGTGGGCCGCGAAGTCACGGCGCTTGCAGGCGAAATCGAGGCCTATCTCGACAATCAATAGGCGCCAGTCCGGCGCGGTAAAGACGACGCCGCCTGCGGCAGTACGGAGAGTGATGATGATCGATACGCTCACGGCAGCAGCGATAGAGGCCGGCAAGGCCATTCTCGACGTTTACGCGCGTGATATCACCGTCGATGAAAAGGCCGACTGTTCGCCGGTCACCGAAGCCGACCGGTGTGCGGAAGAGATCATCCTTGCCATTCTGGCACGGACCTTCCCCGACATCCCGGTGGTGGCCGAGGAAGCCGTCGCGGCAGGCGCCGTGCCCGAAATCGAGGGCCAGCGCTTCTTCCTCGTCGACCCGCTCGACGGCACCAAGGAATTCATCAACCGACGAAGCGATTTCACCGTCAACATCGCCTTGATCAGCGACGGCGAGCCGGTCGCCGGCGTCGTCTTTGCGCCCGCCCGGCTGGTCGGCTATGTCGCTGAAGGCGGACGGGCGGCGAAGTTTCAGGTGACGGCCGACTTTGCCGTCACCGAGACCACGGAAATACGGTGCCGGGAACGGCCCAAACATCTGACCGCGGTTGCCAGCCGTTCGCACAGCGATGCCGAAACGGCGGACTTCCTGGAGCGCAACGCTATCCGCGACTGCACGTCGATCGGCTCATCGCTCAAATTCTGCCTGCTCGCCGAGGGGCTCGCCGATGTCTATCCCCGTTTCGGGCGCACCATGGAATGGGATACGGCCGCCGGCGATGCCGTGCTGCGCGCTGCCGGCGGACGCGTCACGACGCTTGACGGGCAACCGTTCCGCTACGGAAAGCGGCGCCAGGCAAATGATTGCGACTTCGCCAATCCAGGCTTCATCGGCTGGGGTCGTGAGTGCGGACCAGAGGTTCGCGAAAAAGAAGCGGACTAAAGGGAAAAAGGCTAGAGTGCCTGAAAACGAGGCTCAAGCGAGCAGCCTCGTATCGGTTGAAGGTGACGGCATGCCATGAACATGTTCAACCATACCCTTTCGGCCGGACTGGCTCCTTGTCGCGAAGCCGCGCGCCGCGATGCGCCAGGCATCGTGCTCACCAAAAAGATCGAGTTCCTGCTGCTGGTCGGCGCCGTCTTCTTCTGCTCGATGAACTACTTTCGCTACGGCGATACCAACTTCACCGTCGCCGATTTCCTCGCCTTGCTTTGCTTCTGCTTTGCGCTGCTCAACCGCAACATCGATTTTCAGCTGTTCGGGCGCGTCAGCAGCGGCTTGTGGTGGCTGGGGCTGACGATGCTGGTCTCCGGCCTGCTGGTCAGCAGCATCGCAGGCCCGGACCCGATGCGCGGCATCGTGGTCGTCACCCAGTATCTCTACGCCTATCTCTTCGTCGTGCTGTTGTTCAGCGGTCGTACGCTCGATCAGCTCGTCCTGCTCGCGAAGACCTATGTGTTCTCGATCCTCGTCCTGTGTTTCCAGGGCATCTATCTCATCCATATCGACGGCCGCACGAACACCAACTTCGTCAGCGGCAACGGCCGCTTCAGCGGTCTGATGGAGCGCGAAAACGAGTGCGCGGCGGTGATCGCGCTTGCCGTCCCGATCCTGCTTCTGCTGATCACGACGAAACGCATCAACCGGATCTATGCGGTTTTCGCCCTGCTGATCCTGATATACGGAATCCTGCTGACCGGCTCCAACACCGGCCTCATCGCCCTCGTCTTCGGCATGAGCGCATTTGCCGTCATTGGCGTCAACTGGAAGCGGCTGATGATCAACGTCGTTCTGCTCGCCGGCATGGTTCTCGCGGTTTTCACTTCCGCCCGCGACTATCTTCCAGCCGCGTTCCAAAAGCGCGTGCTCGGAGCGCTCGAAAGCGGCGATATCGGCCAGGCCGGCACATTCGACCATCGTGTCGAGCTGATCTATGAAGCGATGAACATGACCGACAGCACCTTGCTGCTCGGCGTCGGTGCGGACCAGTACCGGATCGCGAGCGCCATTCACCAGCCGGTTCATAATCTCTATCTGCTTTTGTGGACGGAAGGCGGTCTGATCTCGGCGCTCGGTCTTCTGGTGATGCTGCTTTCGGCCTTCGGCCCGGCGCTGGCCGTGGCGCGGCTTCCAGGCGGGCGACCGTTTGCGGGCTGCATCCTCGCCAACGTCTCGATGATGCTGTTGGTCGCCAATGCCGTGCCGCACGCTTATAGCCGTTTCTGGCCATTCCCGCTCGTGCTGCCTGTCGCCCTTGCCTGCGCCTACATCGCGTTCTCACGCGCGGCAAAACCGGCGCCGGACACTTTTGCCCAGCCCGAACCGGTGCCACAACCCGAATTACGGCAAAGGGATCTTATCGCTCAGGCACGCTCTGGCGTGCCGCGCTGAGCCGGCGTTCGCTGATCCTATCCCCGAAGATCATCACCAGAACTGTTTCAGCGATGATCTTCAGATCGACCCAGGCTGATCGGTTGGTTATGTACCAGAGATCGAGATCGAGCTTGTCGTCGTTCGAAAGAATGGCATTGCCGCTGATCTGGGCCCAGCCGGTCAGCCCCGGCCGAACGCTGCAGCGACGAACCCCGCGCTCGCCGAGCGCCTCGATCGTCTCCGGGAGGATCGGCCGCGGGCCGATGAGGCTCATATCGCCTATCAGGATGTTCCAGAACTCGGGCAATTCGTCCAGGCGCGTCCGGCGAAGCAGAAGCCCGAACCGTCCCGTGCGCTCGGCGTCGCTGAGAAGGCGGCCGTCAGCGTCCCGCGTATCGGACATCGACCGAAACTTCATCATGCGAAACGGGCGCCGGTCGAGCCCCGCCCGGGTCTGGTAAAACAACACCGGCCGGCCGAGCCAGATGGCGACCGCAATCCCGACCACCATAATGATCGGTAGGCTCAGAAGGCCCGCGATCAAGGCAAAGACGATGTCAAAGCACCGCTTCATCTCCAACTCCCATGCACCGGTCAGGGTATGGTCGGGCAGCCGCGTCGCGGCGACGCGGCCGTTTCCGAAAGGGCGGCTTTATGCTCGCGCTTCCATTTCAAGCACCGGCGCGTGCTGCCCCAGAGCGGGAAGTGACGCCTCGGTGACGACGGCATGCAAAAGGCGGGCGGCCTTGGTCATCGCCTCTTCGCTCTGCGCCGGATCGACGAGCAGCGCGATGCTGGTTTCACCCAGCCGGCGTGCGACCGGGAGCCGCTCGGCCGGCGAAAGCCCAAGATCGGTGAAACACTTCTCGAGGTAGACCTCGGAGCAGCTTCCGGTAAAGCACGGCACGCCCGCCGCGTTCATCGCCGCCACGATCCAGTCGCGGTCGTGTCCGGGCTTCAATGCCTCCGGCCGAACGAAGGCGTAGTAGCGGTAGTAAGCGTGGTGATATCCCTTCGGCAGCGTCGGCACGCGCAACGCCGCAAGCTCTTGGGCGACATCGTCGAGGATCGCAGCGTTGCGGGACCTCGTCGCGTGCCATGCCGGAAGGCGCTCCAGCTGCCGCGAGCCGAGAACCGCCGAAAGCGACGTCATCCGCCAGTTCGTGCCAATCGTTTCATGCAGCCAACGGAAACCCGGTGGGTGCTCTCGCAGGAATGCCGCATCATAGGATTTGCCGTGGTCCTTGCGGCTCCAGGCCTTCTTCCACAGTGCCTCGTCGTCAAGAGCGATCAGGCCACCCTCGCCGCCGGTGGTGATGATCTTGTCCTGGCAGAAGGAGAATGCCGCGATATCGCCAAAACTTCCGACCGGCTTGCCGTCGATCTCCGCGCCATGGGCCTGGGCGCAATCCTCGATCACCCACAGTCCCTTCTGTCTGGCGAGGGCCATGATTTCCGGCATATCGCAGGGAAATCCGGCCAGGTGGACCGCGATGATGCCCTTTGTCCGGCTGGTGATCTTCTGTGCGATCGTTGCGGCGCTGATGTTCTGGCTGTTTTCGTCGACATCGGCAAAGACGGGGACGCCGCCGCAAAACGAAACGCACGACGCCGAGGCGACGAAACTGCGCGGTGTCACGATCACCTCGTCGCCGGGTTCCAAACCGAGCGCGAAAAGCGCCAGCTCCAGCGCAAGCGTGCCGTTTGCAAGCGCGATGGCGTGTTTACGCGCGAGGGTGCGGGCGTAGGCTTCCTCGAAGGCTGCGACGTGCGGCCCGGTCCAGGCATTCACCTTGCCCGACCTCAAGACCGCCGCAACATCCGCAATCTGTTCCTCGTCATATACCGGCCACGTCGCCACAGCTTGCTCCCTCGCTCGAGTGAAAACTCCGGAAATTCAGATGACCTGCCGCACCATCACGAAGGCCTCGGCGGCCGATTTGAGTACGGTTGCGCCGCGCAATGTGGCGAGCGCCTTCAAGGTCTCGAGGCTGCGCTCGTGCGGCGCGGCCCGAACCTGGGACTTGAATGCCTTCATCGCCGCAAGCTTTCGGTCGATATGGTCGCTGATGTCGACAAACACGTTCGGCGCAAAGCCGGGCGTCACATAGGGCGCGTTCCAGTTGGTCTCCGACAGCGTCTCGTAGGCCAGGATCACCTTGGGATAACCGGGCTGATGCGGCCTTGCCGCCACCATTGACGACAGGAAGATCAATTGATGGTCGATATGCATGTCTCCGACGAAGGGGACGAGCAGCGTCCGCGGCGCGATGGAGCGCACCAGTTCGAACAGCGCGGCATTGAGTGCCGAGTGGGAGGTTTCGGAGAGGGCTGCGGCGGGAAAACCCAGCCAGCGCGTTTCCTTGACACCGAGAATCCGATGCGCCTCGTGCGCTTCAGCCTGAACGGCCTCCACCGAGGCCCGGTCATAGGCCGGTGGTTTTCCCTCTGTGACCACCGCCACGAAGACGTCGTTTCCTTGCGTCGCCAGCCGCGCCATCGTCCCGCCGGCGCCCAGAACCTCGTCGTCGGGATGCGGTGCGATGACCAGCGTGCGTCCGAGTGTTTCCATCAGGCTCATCTTGCCGCCCCCAACACGCCGATCGCCGCCGATCTCAGAACTGTTTCCCGACAAGGGCGGTTATCCCCGCGGTCCAAACCCGACGTCAGCCCACATGCGAACTCGCCCCTCACGCAACTCTCCTTCTATGCACGACCGAAGCCGCGAACATGCCGGCGCTACAGGCCGGCGATCGATACGAAGATGACATCGCCCGGCAGCACGGCAGTAAGGCTTGTCGCCTGGATACTCTGCCTGCCCTTGGTCTCGCCCCGACCGGTCTCCCGGTCGATCTTGTAGAGAAACGATACCTCATCCTGCTTGCTCGAATCGACCTCCGCAGCAGCCATCAGGACCATCTGCTCCTTGGTCGTCTGACGCTGCGTTTCGAGCTTCTTGAGCGTGGCCTCGCGCTCCTGGAGCAAGGTCAGGATCTCCTTCTCGCGGTTTGCCTTCAAGGTTTCGAGCTGTAGCTTGAGATTGGCGAGTTCGCGGTTGGAGCGCCCGATCTCGGAGATAAGCTCCAGCAAGCGCGATTTTTCGCTTGAGGTCGCCATCTTCACCCGTGAAAGCTCGGATTCCGTATTCAGCTCCCGTTTCCTGAGCGCGAGCGTCCTCGCTTCAACCTGTTCGTTGAGCGCGACGACCTCCTCCTGCTGCTCCTTGAGCTTGTCGAGGATCGTCAGGCTCGCCTCCGTCTGCATGATGCTCTGGTTGAGGATCTCCATCTGGTTCTTTGTCGACAGCAGGTCCGTCTTCAGGATCTTCTCTTCGATCGCGACCACGGGACCGACGGAAGCTTCATCGACATACATCTTGACGCTTTCCGGAATATCCTTGAGGTCGACCTTCTCGGAACCGCGCAATTGTGCGTAAAGCCGGGCGGTGTAGACCGCCTCCCGCACGATCTCGACATCCGTTTCCTCGATCGTGCCGCGCAGCTTCGCCTGGGCGATGATGCGGTCAGCCGGATTGCTCATCGCCGTCTGCGGTCCACCGGCCAGGCCGACCGCCTGCTCGACCGTCAGCCCCGGATAATAAGCGAAGGAGCCGGGCGTCCGCACCTCGCCAAGGATCAGCACTGGGCGAACCGTTACGATGGAAAGCGACAGCTTCGGATCGGTCAGCAACTGGCGGGAGAGATACTCGTTGCGTAAGGCGTCGACCGCCTCGGGAATGGTTCGCCCCTCGATCTTGAACGCGCCGATCAACGGAAAGGCGGCCGCTCCATCGGTGCCGATCGTCAGGGACGTCGGCAGCTCGGCGTCATCCAAAATGTCGAAGGACAGCACGTCCCCGACCGAAACCCGGTAGGCGGCCGGCGCCGCTTGAATCGTGGGTACGGCGGTCGTTGTCGCAGCGCCCGATGCGGTGGCGCTGGGCGTACTGGCAGTCGACGCGCCGGCAGCGTGGAGGGGACCCGTCAGCGACAACGTCGCCGCCGCGACGAAAGCGATATGACTGACGATGCGAAAAATTGTTTGAGCCGGAAACTTCATGCTTCCCTCTAATGAATAGATCCGAACTTCACGATGGTTCAACCGCACCAAGAGAAGCGGAAATTAAACTCCAACAATGGATGAATTTATTTTACGAGACCTCTGTAATTTCTTTGGGTCACTATGATATGCTTCAAAATAGGTTCCACGGCACAATTTTTAATTGCATATGGATAAGTAATCAAATTTTCCCAGAAACAGGGAAACAAATTTTTCTCGCCCTGCGAGAACACTAAAACACATATTAGCATTCTTCCATGAAACAGACGTAATTGCAACCTCGAGGCAGGATGTAATTTTGTGATATTATTGGAATCACTACTAAAAAAGACAAGAAAGTATCGTTTAGCCTGGCAAGCCGAGGCAGACCTCCACGGACGGCTCAAGAACATAGCACACCTGCTGACAGGCAACTTCGCCAGTGCCTTCATCGGACTGGCCGGCTTTGCCCTGACGGCGCGTGCGCTCGGTCCTGCCGACTATGGCCTCCTGGCCCTATCCTTTGCCTATACGCGCGGTATCGAGCGCTTCGTCAGCTTCCGCTCCTGGCAACCGCTGATCAAGTACGGGGCGAAGGCCCTTCAGGTCGGCGAGACCGACGACCTGAAGGCATTGTTCAAATTCGGGCTGCTGATCGATCTCGCCACCGCGCTTGCGGGATGGGGGCTGGCGGTGCTGATCGTGTTGTTTGCCGGCCCGCTTTTCGGCATTTCCGAAGAGATGAGCCGCTTCGTACTGATGTACTGCGCGGTCCTGCCCTTCCAGGTGACCGGCATGCCGACGGCGGTGATGCGGCTCTATGGCCGCTTCAAGATTGTCGCCTATGGCCAGGTCGCCGCCAGCATCCTCAGGGCGCTCCTGTGCCTTGCCGGCGTCTATCTCGGCTGGGGGCTGTTCGAGTTCATGCTTTTGTGGATGGCGTCGCAGATCTGCAGCAGCCTGAACAGGACCGCCTGGGCTTTCCGCGAGTTGCGCAAGCAGGGGTTGACCGGCGTCATGTGGGTGCCGCTCGGCGATATCCGAACCCGCTTCCCCGGTTTCTGGAGCTTCTCGCTGTGGACCAACATGGCGCTGATCATCCAGGCCTGCGCCTTCGAATTCGATACACTTCTCGTCGGTTACCTCGCCGACCCCGGATCGGCTGGCCTCTACCATATCGCCAAGCGGGTGGCGAAGATCGCACAGCAAGCAGGAGAACAGGTCCAGGCCGTGCTCTATCCGGATCTTTCGCGCGTCTGGGCGACCGAGGGGATCGACGAGTTCCGAAAGACCGTCAGCCAGACCGGGTGGCTGCTGTTCGCCTTCGGCGTCTGCGCCCTCATCGGCGCCCACCTGACCATCGAATGGGTGCTGCGCGTGACGGCCGGGCCGGGCTTCGAGGCGGCCGCCTCTCTCGTCATGGTGCAGTTCGTCGCCGTTATCATCTTTCTTTGCGGCAGGACGCTCTATTCGGCCCTGCTCGCCATGGGGCACGAAAAGATCCTGCTACAAAGCGCGCTTCTCGGAGGCGCCCTCTTCCTCTTCACGGCAGTCGTCCTCATCCCGCGCGTCGGCGCCGTGGGCGCGAACGTTGCGCATATCGTGATGTCGGGCGTCTGGTTCGTGCAGATGGCGATCGCCTATCGCCGCAAGCTCGACAGCAGACGCTGATGGCCGGCACGGCCTTTCGGTTGCCGGTCCGGCCATCTATCGACGCAAGTATGTATCGCGCAGACTTCATACGAATTTTGCCGAGCCGAGGGAATATGAGCCTTGCCAAGGTGGATGCCTCGATCACCGGACGCAGGCGGTAGCGCTACCGCCACACCAGATCGAATGCTGCTACAGCTATGAAGCCAGGCCGATCGCGTGCTCGAACGGCGCGCAGTAGACTCGGCTGTCGAACATCAAGGCTTTCGCGATTTGACGATGGGATGATCAGCAGACCGGCTGAACCGGCTTTGGCGATCGGCGCGCGCCAGTTGCGAGCGCCCCTCATCGACCGGTTTGACCGCGGCGCCTACTCCGAACGGTCACAGTAGTTCATGACGCTGCCGAGAATAACCGCGTGGTTCAGCGACAGCCGTTGCTGAACATTGGCGAGCTGGCGATCCGTCGTGCCGCCCGAGCGGCAGACCAGAATGACGGAATCGACGTGCGATGCGAGCCAGATCACGCCTTCGTTTTCCTCGACGGCCGGTGCGTCGACGATGATGAGATCGTAGCTGTCGCGCAGTTCGGCGCAGAGCACATCGAGGTTCATCAGGCCCGGACGCACCGAAATGAACTCAAGGTGGGGATAGGCAGGCGACGTCGCGATCCGGCTCTTGATATCGACCTTGCCTTCGAGCGGCGCCGTGATCGCGGTATCCTTGGTGTTGGCGCCGGCAATGTTCGGCGCGCTCTGCGCCGACATGTCGAGGTCGATGACGATCGGGCGCAGCCCGTCGACCTTTGCCATTGTCGCCATGCCGAGCGCGACCGTGGTCTTGCCGTCGCCAAGTGCCGGCGAGCACAACATTACTACCTTGCCGCCCGCCTCATGGTCGATCGTGAGCCAGGCCATGCACAAAGTGCGCATGGCGGTCGCCGCCGGCGACTCCGGATTGTTCAGCATGTAGTGGTAAAAGGCCGACGAATTCCGCAGCCGTTTGCGCATGTCGGGGACACTGGCAAGGTTCGGACGGTTGAGCAGTTGCTCGGCGTCGCGCGGCAGGTAAAGCCTGCTTTCCAGCGAGTCCGAAATGATGACCCCGACGACTGCGAGCAGGACTGCCCCGATGCTGCCGGCGACGATCACCAGCGTATTGTTCGGGAATGTCGGCTTCGTCGGCACTTCCGCGTAGGACGCGATCCGGGCGGTCGGCTTGTACTCGCCTCTTTCGGGATTGAGCGCACCGAGCCTGAGCACGATCTGGTCGTAGACCGCCTGTTCCGACTGAAGGTCGCGGGCAAGTTCACGCCGACGGATTTCGGCAAGGTTGCGGCCCTGGACCTTGTCCTGTAGCGCGCTCAGTTCCGCCTGGAATTTTTCGGCTCGCACCGTTGCGACCTTGGCGTTGTTGGCCAGCTCCTGCACGAGGCGCTGGGCCTCGTTGCCGATCATAGAGCGTACGGACTCAAGCTCGTTCGTGGCGTCGAGGACGAGCGGATGGTTCTTGCCGAACTTAGCGCCGAGCTGCGCGCGCGTGCGCTCGAGCCGCGCCTCTTCACCACGCAACTGGTCAAGCTGCGTCGAGGTCAGCGCGCCGCCGGCCAGTTCCTTGCCGTCGGCAGACACCAGTTGCTTGGCCTCGTTGTACTTCGCAACCGCGCCCGCCTCTTCGACGCGCAAGGTGACATATTGCTCGTTGAGCTGCAGCATGCGGGCTCTCAGAACATCGTCCTGCGGATCGAAGGTCAGGTCGCTGTCGCGGGCAAAGGCGGCGATATCGCGCTCCATGCCTGCAATTCTCGTGGCGCTGTTGGCCATCTCGCCGCGCAGATACGCAACTGTGTTGTTCGTGGCCTCTTCGGTCTTTTTCGCCGTCCAGGAGAGATATTGCTCGGCGAGCGCGTCAGCGATTGTGGCCGCCTTCAAGGGGTTCGATTGCACCACGCGGATCGTCAGCGCGAGGCTTTCCCCGGTACGGGTGACGACATAGGAGTTCAGCAGGGTCGAAATGGCGCGGTTGCGCTGCACGTTTTCGGAGATCAGCCGCTCCTTCTGGGTGCTCTCTTTCGGCGCGCCGAAAATGAACTCGGAGATGTTGGCGAAGAACGACTGCAGGAACGTCTCGTGCTCGCTGCGGGTCTCCGGCAGGTAGGTGTTGAAATCGGGGTCATTGACCAGGTTGAGCGCATCGACGACGACGCCGACGAAGACGCGCGAGCGGATCACGTCCAGCTCGGTTTCCATCACCGACCGGTCGCGTTCGAGCTTGCGCAACTCGACCTGCGCCTCATAGGGGCGAACGTCGTTGCGGTCAAAGACGATGGCCGAAGCTGCCGTATAGGAGCGCGGCAGCAGGGCGGCCGTCAGCAGCGTCGCAAGCAACGCAAATCCCAGCAGCGAGAAGAAGACCACGCGATACCGGCGGAAAAGCTCGAACAGATCGCGGATGCCATATCCGCGCGGCGCAACGCGCGCCTCCCGATACTGAACCGCAGGCATTTGGCCTCGCCCTGGAGGCGCTTCGACTTTGCGATCGATGGTCAGCATGAGAGCCCTAACATATAAATTTGATAGAAATACCTGATGTCAAAGAACTAAAGGCACGCTCGCACAGCCTCCGCGCGGCAAGAGGCAATGCCACGCAGGTAAAATACTGACATAGAAATAACATTCAAATTTAGAAAACCATATTATACCGCGTCCGGAAGAGCAATAGTTGCTTGCCGTCGAACCAAGAACGATTTGACCTCATGGTTGCGACGGACATTCTCGGGCACTCCGACAATTGCGGGCCGCTGCAGAAAAGAGACCGTAGGCCACCCGTTAGTTCGGGTAGCGACCGGCAATCCGCTCCTGCGACAGCCATTCCATGAACTGATCGAAGCGCGTGCCCCCACCGGTCGAGGCAGGCTCCCAGGCGTCTTTCACACCGACGACGCCGCCAAATTTTTCCTCCACGCTGTCGGCCATGCCATCACCGTCCTCGTCCGCATAGGCGTGCGCCTCCTCGATCGCCGGGATCTCGCCCGGCGCAACCACCATGCGCCCTGCTCCCCTCTCGCCTTTCGCGCCCATATCCTTGATCCAGGCGACGTCGAGATCGTCACGGGGAAACGCGCCGGACTGGCCGCGAACCTCTTCATATGCCTCACCGGCGGCAAGGAGCGTATTAACTGCCAAGGGGCAAGGCGGGCGGTTCACCACGAATTGGTCCGTTCCCGGCGAAAGCAGCTGAAGCGACTTGGAGGGCGGCGCCCACAACTCGTTGCCGCTCTCGTAGATCTGCGGCTGGGCGGCGCTTTCGACATTCTGCCACTTGATGGCGTAGGTCTTCTCCACCGTGCTCGGACCTGCCTTGAAGTAGTTGCCGACATAGGAAATCGGCGTGCCACCCGGATACTGCGAGAACACCTCGCCCCATTCGGACCGTGCATTGAAGAACACGTTGTTGATGATCTCGATGCAGGATTTTCCGTAGTGGTTGTTGTCGGGGTTTCGGTCGTTGTTGGAAATGCAGGCGTTTCGCCAGAAGGTAATGTTCTGCGGAACTCTGGGGTCGGCGCCGAGCAGGGTGCATTTGCTGTGCTTGTTCAGCCCCTCGGCAAAGATCGAGTTCGCGATGGTGATATCCGTCGTATTGGAATAGGTGCTGACGTTCTCGTCGGTCGCCCAGGACATCGACGTATGGTCGAAATAGACGCGCTGGCTGTTTTCGATCACCGCCGCATGGACGTTCTTGACGGAGTTCGGCAGCCGCGGTCGAATGCGCAGATGCCGGACGATCACGTCGTGCGTCTGCTTGGCAACCAGCGGGGTGTGCCTCAACTCGTCATTCGTCTGGTCGATGGTCAGCAAAATGCCGCCGCCCGGCGCGGTCTGTCCGAGGATCGAGACCGAGTTGTTATCCTCGCCGATCACGAGCGAGGATTTGAGCCGGATGATCCCGGAAACGCGAAACACGCAATTTCGGGCCCCGGTCGCCTCGATGCATTCGCGCAGCGTGCCGGGACCGGAATCCTCAAGGCTCGTCACCTGGATCATGCGGCCGCCGCGGCCGCCCTGCGCCATCTTCCCGTGCCCTTCGGCACCGGGAAACGCAACCATCTGCGGCTCGGCGGCCGAAGCCTCGACACCGCAGAAGGCAGAAAGCAGGGCAAGCGTGCACGCACCATGCTGAAAAGCCTTTGCGCGCCGTGTCTGTTGCTGGATAGGCCGAGAACCGAAATGACCGGCCGGCCGCTGCGCACGTGGCGATGTGCGCGGCATGAAAATCTCAATCAGCATATAGTTTACTCCCAAAGCCTTTTGGCGAGGCCCCGCTCCAGAAGCTTGAAAACGCTTGTGCAGGGCAATTCATTCCGCCCTATATCGTCAATCAAAAGAATATTTTTCGCGCAATTCGGGGCGAAGCTTTCCACTTTTGTTATAGTTCGTCAATTCGATTTATTTTCATCACCCGAAATAGGTATATAACTCTCGCTTTTGGCCTCTCGAAGTAGCAATAAGACGGTGCTATAGTTTCGCCATATTTAGTTTACTTTCGGGACCTCGTTTCGTGTCTCAAAAAGCAATTACCGTCGGATTTCCATTTTCGGGTGATGATATCGGGGGGAGCCATATTTCCGCGCTCAACCTCATATCGTCGTTCGACAGGGAACGGATCAATCCCATCGTCTTCGTCCATCATCCGCGCAAGGCGCTCTCCAGATATCTGGACGAGAACAAGATCGACTACGTCACAATCGAGGATATCGACATCCTCTCGCCGCAACGGGATCGGCCTCTCACGCAGCAATCCTTCTCGGCACTGCGCTATCCGATCTCGATGGTAAAGATCATCAAGCTCCTCAGACGACACAACATCGACATCGTGCACACCAACGACGGCGCGATTCATACGACCTGGGCGCTTCCGACCTACCTGGCCGGCGCGAAACTCCTGTGGCACCACCGCGGCGACCCTCGGGCCCGGGCCGTCAACATGCTTGCACCGCTTCTTGCCAAGCACGTGGTCACGGTCTCACGATTTGCGCAGCCGGCAAAACCGTTGCTCCCGCTCGAGGGGCGTATCTCGGTGCTGCACAGCCCCTTCCGGCATCCGGACCAGATTCCCGATCGGGAGGAAAGCAGGCTTGCGTTGGTGCGCGAACTCGGCCTGCCGGAGGAGACGCGGTTCGTCGGCTACTTCGGACTTCTCAATGAGCGCAAGCGCCCTCTCCGTTTCGTCGAGGCGGTTCATGCCTTTCACCGCAGCAATCCGGATTTCCCGATTGCCGGCCTGCTTTTCGGCACGCCCGAACAGGCAGGGCCGCGGCTCGACCTTGAGACCGCGGAACGCGCGCGCGCGCTCGGGATCGCCGACAAGATCCACCTCATGGGATTTCGTCATCCGGTCGCGCCCTATATGTGCGCCGTCGACATTCTCCTCGTGCCGGCCATGAGCGAGCCGTTCGGCAGAACGCTCATCGAGGCCATGATGTACGGCACCCCGGTCGTCGCCACCAACCACGGCGGAAACCCGGAGGCGATCGAGAACGACGTCACCGGTTTTCTCGTCGAGCCAGAAAACCCAGAGGCTTTCGTCGCCCCGATGGAGCGCCTGCTGAAACACAGAGGCGAGTGGCAACGCATCAGCGAAACGGCGCGCACCTCGACGCTCGCCGCCTATGGCATCAAGCCCCATGTCGACGGCATCGTCAGCATTTATCAGCGAATTCTCGGAAAACGGCCCTCCGACATCTCGGCGCACGCCGCGCACTGAGCCCACCGACAGCGGAAAGAAAGAGAACGACATGCAGCTCTCGGATATCGATTTCCTGATCATCGGCGCCGCGAAGAGCGCGACCACCTGGCTACAGCAGTCGCTGCAGCAAAACCCTTCCGTCTACATGCCGGATCCCGAGCTGCACTTCTTCAGCCGAAACTTCGACAAGGGCGACGCCTGGTATCTGGACCAATTCGAGCCCAAGCCTGAGCAGACCATCGTCGGCGAGAAATCCAACTCCTATCTCGACGAGCCGGAAGCGGCGGCCCGCATCAAGAAGGCGCTGCCGCGGGCACGGCTGATCGCGCAGCTGCGCAATCCCGTCGACCGCGCCTATTCCGACTACTGCATGCTCTATCGCCGCGGGGAAGTCGGCACCGACATCACCCGGTATCTCGATCCACGCCAGGCAAAGGGCGGACGTTTCCTGGTCGGCGGTCTCTATTGCCGCCAGCTGGAAGCCTATCTCGATCTGTTTCCGGCTGAAAACCTGCAGGTTCTGCTCTATGAGCATATGCGCCAGAACCCGCAGGCGCATCTCGACGCGGTCAGAGACTTTCTGCAGCTGTCCGCGCCGCTGCATCCGGTCGTCAACAAGGTCAAGGACAAGACGGTGCCTGTCGTGCCGCCGAAGCTGCGCCGATTTCTTCAGCCGCTAAAGCCGATCGCGGCACCGTTCCGCAGCAATCCCATCGTGAAAGGCCTGCGCTCGATGGTCGCCCGCGAACTCGACTATGTGCCGTTGCCGACGGACCTGCGCAACCGGCTGGTCGAATTCTACGCGCCGGAAACCGAAAGACTCGGCGCGCTTCTGAAGCAGGACCTTTCGGGCTGGCTGCAGGCGGCCGCCGGCAGCGCGCGACCAGCGGCCTGATGCCGGCCTAGCCCTCGGCGGGTCGCCCAAATCGTAGCGACAGAACGAGCGGTACGGCCACCAGATAGAGGGCGACGACCGACAGCCAGATGGCGCCTGGCCATTCCTGCCGGAAGACGAAATAGAAGCTTGAGAAAGCGAGCGGGCTGGCGATCGACGCCAGGCTCACCGCTGACGCCAGCACGCCCTGAAACTGGCCCTGCTGGGTCTCATCAACCTGGCGGGTCGCAAGGGACTGCAAGGCCGGCGCGCCGATGCCGCCGAGCACGAAGATCGGCATGACGGCGAAGATCATCCAGCCTTCCGTCGCAAATGCCATGACGATCAAGCCGACGCACGCGCCGGCAACGCCTGTCAGGATTGTCGCGCGTTCGCCGAGCCGTTTCACGGCCGGGCCGGGGAGGAATGCCTGGGCGAGGGCCTGGCAGACCCCGAAGGCGCCAAGCGAAAGACCGATCCACAGCCCGTTCCAGTGAAAGGCATCGCTGCCCCACAGGGCCCAGCAGGCGCTGTAGGCCTCGCCCGTCGCGCTCAAGGCGATGAACAGAACGACGATCGGCATCAGGCCCTTGGTGGAGAAAGCCCAGCCGAGCGGACGGAGCGGATTGAGCGCGGCCAGATCGATCCTCTCCCGGCTGGGAATGCGCGATTCCGGCAGGACGAAGAGCGCCAGCAGCAGATTGCAGGCGTTGAGAACGGCGGCTGCAATGAAGGGCAGCCGCAAGCCATGGTCGCCGAGGATGCCGCCCAGCACCGGGCCGACGATAAAGCCGATTCCGAACATGGCATTGAACAGGCCGAAGCGGCGGGCGCGTTTGTCCTCCGGCGAGATGTCGGTGATATAGGCCGTCGCCACCGCCAGGTTGGCGCTCGTCAGGCCGGCGATCGCGCGACCTGCGAAAAGCATCCAGAGGTTGGAGGCGAAAGCCAGAAACAGGTAGTTGACGGCGGCGCCGCCAAGGGAAAGCAGCAAGACAGGCCGGCGGCCGATGCGGTCGCTGAGTGCACCGAGCACCGGTGCAAACACGAACTGCATCACTGCATAGAGGGCTGTCATGGTGCCGATGAGCGGCGCGACGTCGTCCGTCTGCGTAACTTCCTTCAGCAGCGACGGCAGAATGGGAAAGATCAGCCCGATTCCGACGGCATCGAGGACAATGGCAGCAAAAATGACGATAAGTGGTTTCTTCATGGTAGGGGGTGTGGTCATGGCACGCTCCGGTAGACGCGAGCGTGCGGCACCGCCAGGCGCCAATGGCTCGCGAGCAGGGGCTGACGAAATGTCAGATATCTGGTTCTGGGAGACGCTGGCCGATCCGCGCCGAAATAGGCGGGGATGGCATGTACTCGACCGCCTGGACGCCAATTCGTCCACCTGTTTACTCCGCCACTGAGCGGATCAAGGGAAGCGGTCGCTTTTCGCGACGGGCAATATTTACGTCAGATAGCCGCGCGCCGCAATCCCTATCGCCGCACACGCCTATAACATGATATTTAAACTCCACTATTGCGCTCCGGTCTGTGGCCGGCTATCCCATTCCCCGAGCCGGCACCGGTGCGGGGATGGCAGGGGCGACTTCAATCCGATGAAAAGCCGTGACGACAAGCTGGCTTTGATCTTCATGCGCGAGCGTGCGGGCCTTTCACGCTATCTGTCGTCGCGCGCCGGTTCGGCGGAGGATGGCGAAGTTCGATGGCGGGCTCCTCGACGTCTGGCCAACCCGCGAGTTTGCGCGCCGGCTCACCTATCTGCCGCAGCAGATCCCCGCCGTTCCGGCCATGACGGTTCGGGAACTGGCGGCCATGAGTCGCTACTCCTGGTACGGGGGCGCTCGGCCGGTTCGGACCTGACGACCGCGAAAGCGTCGAGCGGGCGCTGGAGCGCACGGACATGCTTCCGCTCGCCGACCGGCTGGTGGACACACTTTCCGGCGGCGAACACCAGCGCGCCTGGCTCGCGATGCTGCTGGCGCAAAACGCGGCATGCCCGCTGCCAGACGAGCCAACGGCCGCTCTCGACGTCACCCACCAGATCGAGGTGCTTTCACTCGTTCGCACCTTGCCACGCGCCAGCGGGCTGACTGTCATTCTCGTGCTGCACGACATCAACATGGCGAGCCGCTTCTGCGACCAGATCGTCGCGCTCCATTCCGGCCGGCTCGTCGCCAGCGGCCGGCCGAACCGGATCATGGAAAAGACGACCCTCGAACGCATCTACGGGGTGCAGATGGACATCCTCCCCCACCCCTCGGCCGATCGCGTCATCGCCGTCCCCTGTTGAAAGGGCACGCCGGACCTGTCGCTTATTTGGAGGCCGGGAGGCCACACCTTTCCCGGCTCGACTGCCGCTTAGGCGACCTGCGCGTCTGGCTCGGCGTCCTTGGCCAGCACGACCGTATTCCTGCCCATGCGCTTGGCTTCGTAAAGCGCGTCGTCTGCCTTCTGCAGCAGCCGCTCGAGCGTGGTATCCGCGGCGATCGCCGTCGCTGCCCCGAGGCTCGCGGTCACGCAGCCATCGGTCAGTCCGCGATGCGGTAGGCGCAGCCCTTCGATCGCCATCCTGATCCGCTCTGCCATCGCCAAAGCCGGCAGGGGCTCCCGTCCGGGCGCCAGCACCAGTATCTCTTCCCCGCCGAAACGGAAGACGAAGGCAGCCTCGTCGACCGTGGAGCGGATGCACTGCGAGACGGCACGGATGCAGGCATCGCCTTCGATATGGCCGTGAACGTCGTTGAACCGCTTGAAGTGGTCGATGTCGAGCAAGATCGCCGAAATCGCGGTGTCGCCCGGTGCTTCGTTCCAAAGCATGCCGCCGATCCGCGCCAGCGACCGGCGGTTCAACAGACCCGTCAGTTCATCCCGCTCAGCGTTGCGTTCGAGTTGCTGGCAAAGGAGGCTGCCTCTCAGCTGATTGAGAAAATTCTGCCGGTCCTTCTGCTCCAGGAAATAGGCGCTCACCGCCAGGAAGATCGACAGCGTCAGATAGAAGGTGATGATGCCGGAATAGGTTACGTCGTCGAAAGCGCCGGTCAGATGCGTCGTGGTGAAATGCGACGCGCACATCAGCGCAAGCCCCGAAACGACGGCCAAGAACCGCGGCCGGAGCGCGATGACGAAGAACAGGAAGGCGGCGGAATTGCCGTTCTGGTAGACGAAAAGGTAGGGACTGGTGCTCTGCGTGGCCACCGCCATCGGCAAGGTGACGCCGAGCACCGCGATCGCCACCGCCAGGACGTCGTAGAGACGGGCGTCCGGCCAGCGGCGCACCGCCAGGATGCAGGCAATGACGAAGGGCGTGAACACCAGGAAGCGAACGGTGAACAACCCGGCGAAGACATCCGGCAACATGGTATGGTCGCCGAAATAGACGAGATCGTAGATGAAGATGCCGATCACGCCCCAGATTGTGGCGAGCCGCACGCGCTCTGCCGCATAGTCCTTGCGGAAGAGTTCTTCAATCTCCGGCGAAAAATGCAGATAGCGAAAGCCCCGCGCGATCTGGCCTTCTACCTGGTCTAGCGTCACAACGCCCATCGCCCATTTCCCGAACTGCGGAAAGACTCGGTGCAGACTAGCAGAGAAAGCTGAATATTCGTCTAAAGTTAGAACGGTTCATTGCATCGGGCGCGCGAACCGGCCTGAAGCGACGTCACGCCTCGGGAACCTTGATCAGCACTGTTCCTGCCGCATCGATCGGCTTGCCATCCTGTGTGCGGATATCGAGCTTGACCGGAAGGCCCGTTTCCTTCTCGACCAATTGGGAATGCTTCTCACCCGGCTGAAACAGATGCTTTTCCCCGAACTGCCGCAAGGCGACCATGACCGGAAAGAGGTCGCGGCCCATCGCCGTCAACTGGTACTCGACCCGGGCCTTCGCCTCGCCGGCCGGAACCGTTTCGAGAATGCCGCGCTCGACGAGCGTTTTCAGGCGTTCGGTCAGGATGTTCTTGGCAATGCCGAGGCTCTTTTGAAAGTCGCTGAAGCGGCGGACGTCATCGAAAGCATCGCGCACGATTAGCAGCGACCACCAGTCGCCGATCGCATCCAGCGATCGCGCGCTCGGGCAATAGTCTTCCTTCAGCCGTCTGCGGGCCACCATGCATAATCTCCATCTGGAATTTTGGTTGCATTATGAAACCAAAATGATATCCATTCCTTGGTTTCATTATTAAACCAAAACAAGGAACACGTCCAATGGATGGTAAAATTGCTGCGGTGCCGGCCGGCGCTGCAAACGATGTCCCCTGCCCGGTCGGCAGTGCCCGCCCGGCATCGCGGCTGACGCGTCCGATGATGACACTCTTTGCCTTCGCCGCCGGCCTCGCCGTCGCCAACGCCTATTTCGCTCACCCCTTGATCGACGTCATGGCTGCCGATCTCGATCTGTCGGAAACCCGCGCCGGCCTGATCGTCGGCGCAACCCAACTTGGCTACGCGCTCGGGCTGATCCTACTTGTTCCCCTCGGAGATCTTTTCGATCGCCGTAAGATCATCATCTTTCAGTCGCTGCTTTCGGTCGTCGCCCTTGGCTTCGTCGCTTTTTCGGCGACCGTCGAAATGCTGATGGTTTCCATTGCCGCAGTTGGCATGCTCGCCGTGCTCACGCAGGCGCTGGTTGCCTATGCGGCCAGCCTCTCCCACCCTGCGGAACGGGGCCGGGTGGTCGGATTTGTCACCAGCGGCATCGTCATCGGCATTTTGTCGGCTCGCGCCGTCGCGGGATTGCTGACCGATCTGGCCGGCTGGCGGGCGGTTTATTTTGTATCTGCCGCGCTTACCCTCTTGATCGCGCTGCTGCTTTACAAGCTGCTGCCACATCAACAACGGGAAACGAGCAAGCTTAGCTATCTCCGCCTTGTCTCCTCCACTTTCATGCTAATTTCCCAGGAGCCGGTTCTGCGCGTCCGCGGCATCATCGCGATGTTGATCTTCGCCAACGTGACGACGCTGCTCACCCCGCTTGTCCTGCCGCTGAGCGTGCCGCCCTTTTCGCTTTCGCATACTGAGGTCGGCCTCTTTGGGTTGGCAGGGATTGCCGGAGCGCTCGCCGCCTCGCGAGCCGGACACTGGGCCGATCTCGGATTTGGACAGCGGACGACAGGGATATCGCTCGCGCTGATACTCGCCGCGTGGCTGCCGATTTCGCTTCTGGACCATTCGCTTCTGTGGCTCGTTGCCGGCGTCCTCATCCTCGACTTCGGGCTTCAGGCCGTGCACGTGACGAACCAGGCTCTGATCTATCGCGTGCGACCGGAAGCCCAGAACCGGCTGACCGCCGCCTATATGCTGTTCTATTCGCTCGGCAGCGGGCTCGGATCGTCCCTCTCAACCGTCGCCTACGCCCATGGCGGATGGCAGGGCGTCTGTCTGATGGGCGCAGCGCTCAGCCTCGTTACGTTGCTCTTCTGGCTGGCGACGAAACCTGCAAATCCGCAAGATGGCACGGTGCTGAACGGCTAGCTTCACCACCGCGCATGGCCGCCCTCGGCGGGAGACGGTCATGCTTCTCTCCAACGGCTCTCCTCCGCGTCCCAAAAGCGTCCCGACATCGTACGGCTCACAGCTAGGGAACCGTTACCGAAACCGAGCGTTTACGTTGCTTGAGCGTCATCTATCGGGGATCAACGCCATGTCAGACGGCGAAAACGCGTCCGTCAACGAGCTAGCAACCAAGGAAAAGGCGTGGCCGGCAGCTCACGACGAGATGCAGTCGCTGATCGACGACTTTGACTGGTCGCCGACCCCGCTCGGACCGATGGAGAATTGGTCGCCGACGCTGAAGATCATGGTCCCCTTCCTCCTGCGCAACCGGTTTCCGCTCCTTTTGTGGTGGGGGCCGCAATATGTCTCGATCTACAACGAGGCCTATCGCCCGGTGCTCGGCGCAAAACACCCCTGGGCACTCGGCAAACCGGTCAGCGAATGCTGGAGCGAGATCTGGCATGTCTTGAAGCCGCTGATCGACACGCCCTTCAATGGCGGTCCAGCCACCTGGAACGATGACATCGAGCTCGAAATCAACAGGCACGGCTTCCTGGAAGAAACCCATTTCACCATCGCCTACAGCCCCGTGCCGGACGAAACCGCACCAAATGGCATTGGCGGCGTGCTCGCCACCGTGACCGAAATTTCCGAAAAGGTAATCGGAGAACGTCGTATCGTGGTCCTTCGGGATCTCGCTTCCCGCTCTGGCGATGCGCGAACGCCCGACGAGGCCTGCGCGATCGCAACGGAAACATTCAAGAAGCACGAACGAGACGTGCCCTTCGCGCTTCTCTACCTCGTGGAGCCCGGCCGCAAACGAGCCCGGCTTTCTGGCTTGGCTGGCCTTAAACCGAACCAAGCGCTATGCCCGGCAAAGGTAGAGTTGGCGCAACAGGACAGTTCCGCAGGCTGGCATTTCGGTGCCGAACTGAACCCCATCCTTGTCGATGATCTCGGACGCCGTTTCCCGCCTTCCGCGAGCAAAAACCATCCCAACCTGCCGCACACGGCAGTCGTGCTTCCGCTGCCTGCAGCCAATGCCCGCGATGCAGCCGGTTTTCTCGTGGTCGGCATCAATCCTCGCCTGAAGCTCGACGAGCACTACCACGACTTCTTGCATCTCATGCGGGCCCAGATGGCCAGCGCCATCGCCAATGCGCAGTCCTATGAGGACGAGCGTAAGCGTTCCGAGGCACTAGCGGAAATAGACAAGGCGAAAACCGTTTTCTTTTCCAATGTCAGCCATGAGTTCCGCACGCCGATCACGCTGATGCTCGGCCACATTGAGGACCTGCTGGCCCGCAGCGGCGAGCGCCCCGACGATCGCGACCGTCTGCTCATTGCCCATCGCAACTCGCTGCGCCTGCTCAAGCTGGTCAACACGCTGCTTGAATTCTCGCGAATCGAAGCCGGGCGGCTGCAGGCGCGCTTCGAGCCGACGAACCTTGCGACGGCAACGGCGGAGCTTGCCAGCGCTTTTCGATCGGCGATGGAAATGGCCGGGCTGAACCTGACCGTCGACACGCCGCCGTTGCCGGAACCGGCCTATGTCGATCGGCAGATGTGGGAAAAGATTGTTCTCAATCTGCTCTCGAACGCCTTCAAATTCACTCTCAAGGGCGACGTCGCCGTCAAACTCGCGGCCGGGGACGACAATTTCGTGCTGACGGTCCGTGATACCGGCATCGGCATTCCGGCCAACGAGATGCCCCGGCTGTTCGAGCGCTTCCATCGTGTCGAAGGCGCAAGGGGTCGCAGCCAGGAGGGCTCAGGCATCGGGCTCGCCCTCGTCCAGGAATTGGTGAAGCTACACGGCGGAACGGTCTCGGCCGAAAGTCACCTCGACGAAGGCACGACCATACGCGTGACGATCCCCAAAGGCAGCCGCGCGCCCGCAATACACCGAAATGGCGAGGGCAATGGCCATGGCAACGGCGAAGATCGCTCGTCGACCACGATCGGCGCCGTGCCATTCGTGGAGGAGGCGCTGCAATGGCTGCCGGATCATCCGTCCTCGGATGCGGGGCTCCCCGAGGTCGAACCGGCGCCACATCCGGCGCAAACACGAAACGGCGGCCGCCGAACCCTGCTGGTCGTCGATGACAATGCCGACATGCGCGACTACCTGCGCCGGCTTCTCGGCGCGCAATACGACCTCAAGATCGTTGGCAACGGCGAAGACGCACTCGCCGCCGTCGCGTCGCAAAAACCGAACCTGATCGTCACGGACATCATGGTGCCAGGCTTCGACGGGATCGAACTGCTCAGGCGCCTGCGCGCGGATACGCGCACAAACTCCGTGCCGATCATTCTTCTTTCCGCGCGCGCCGGCGAGGAAAGCCGGATCGAGGGCATGCAGGCGGGTGCTGACGACTACTTGATCAAGCCCTTCAGCGCGCGCGAACTCTTGGCCCGGATCGAGGCGCACCTGAAGATCTCTCAATATCGCACCGAGGTCGCCGAAACCCTGCGCGCGAGCGAAGAGCGTTTCCGCGCTCTGGTCACCGCGAGTTCGGATGTCGTCTACCGCATGGGTCCTGACTGGCGCGAGATGCGGTTTCTGCAGGGCAAGGACTTCGTCGCCGACACCGACGAGCCGAGCGACAGCTGGCTCGAAGCCTACATACCGGCCGAAGACCAGACGCTGATGCTCGCTCGCATCAGCGATGCCATCGACAGCAAGGCCGTCTTCGAAATGGAGCACCGGGTCATCCGCCGCGACGGCAGTCTTGGCTGGACCCATTCGCGTGCGATACCCATGCTCGATGGCAAAGGGGACATCGCCGAATGGTTCGGCGCGGCGCGTGACATCACCGACCGCAAGCGGGCGGAAGAGACCCAGCAACGCCTGCTCAGCGAGCTCAGCCACCGGGTCAAGAACATGCTCGCTTCGGTTCAGGCGATCGCCCAGCATACGTTGCGTTCAGCCAAGGACCCCGCGGATTTTGCAGCCAGCTTCAGTGGACGCCTGCAGTCGATGTCACGCATGCACTCGCTGCTGACCCGTACGGCCTGGGAAGGCGCTGATCTCGACGACATCATTCGTGATCAGCTCTTGTGGGGAACCGCCGACGAGCGCCGCGTCACGATCTCAGGGCCGCCCGTGCGGTTCGATGCGCAGACGGCAACGCATATGGCGATGGTCCTCCATGAACTCGGGACCAACGCGGCAAAACACGGCGCGCTTTCCTTGAACAAGGGAACGGTCTCGATCGATTGGAGCGTGACCGGCGGTGCGCTGTGTCTCAACTGGACCGAACGGGGCGGACCGCCGCTCAAAGCCCCGCTTGGTCGAGGCTTCGGCACGCGGCTGATCGAAAAGGTTGCGACGGGCGGCGGGGGAAGTGCCCGCCTGACGACCGAGGCCGATGGCATGCGATGGGAGGTGCGGCTCCCGCTCGAGGCCGATGTTCCACTGAGTGCCAAGCCCGACGCGGAGGAACCTTTGCCGGAAGGACCGGCCGCCGGTGCCGAGGCTGCGCCGACGAAGCTCAAGGGAAAGCGCATATTGGTGGTTGAGGATGAGGCGCTGATCGCCTTCGAAATCGCCGCTATCCTGGAGGAAGAGGATGCTGAGGTCGCCGGGCCTGCGGCGACACCCGGTGATGCGTTGCGGCTGATCGACGAGATGGCGCTGGATGCCGCGCTGCTCGATGCCAATCTGCGCGGCCAGCCGGTTGATGCGATCGCCGCAGCCTTGACCGACAAGAAGGTCCCCTTCGTCTTCGTATCCGGCTACGGTCGCGAGGCTCTGCCGCCCGGCTTTGCCGACACCGCTCTGCTGGCAAAGCCGTTCAACCCTCGACAACTGCTCGAGGCCGCGGCGCTGCTCGTCGCCGAGCCCAAGTCCATCTTGCGTTTCCGGCACTGAGGGAGGACGCTTGATAGAGCCTTCTTCCCCTCGGACACCGTTGCATTTCGGCGCGCTTGCGGTAGTTTTTCAGAACGCCCCGCCAAGCAGCGGCGGCCTTTCGCAACGTGTGGCCATCACCGATGCGGTTCCACTTCGAGTTCGTGGGAGCGGTCAATATGCTGGTCGACAATAGCGGCGCAAACGCCCCCGAACAGCCCTATCGCGAGAGCGAGGCGCGGTTTCGCGAGATTTTCGAGAACGCCGGAGTCGCAGTCTGGGAGCAGGACTTTTCCGGGGTCTGCGACCTCTTGGATCGGCTTCGCTCGGACGGTGTCGAGGATCTACGCGCCCATCTGAAGGCGCACCCCGAGCGGCTGACTGAAGCGATCGCGCAGGTGCGTATCGTCGACGTCAATCCTTTCACTGTGGAACTGTTCGAGGCCACCGAGAAGGACGAGCTGCTGCGGTCGCTCTCCAACGTCTTTCTGCCGGAGACGGCGCCGATCTTTCTCGAAGAACTGGTGACGCTGTGGCAGGGTCAGAGGCGCTTCGGCAGCGAGGCCGTCGTGCAGACGTTGCGCGGCCGGCGGCTGCATGTGGTCTTCACCGTCACGTTCGAAGGCGCGCGCTGCGAGCGCACCTATGTCAGCATCCTCGACATTTCCCAGCGCAAGGCCGCCGAGCGCCGGCTGCAGGCGGTCGACCGAATAGCCAAGGCAATCGCCGGCAATCTCGATCTCGATCACATCGTGCAGACCGTGACCGATGCCGCCACGGAGCTGACAGGCGCAAAGTTCGGCGCCTTCTTCTACAATCTCACCGACCCGGACGGCGAGCGCTACACGCTCTACACCCTCTCGGGCGCACCGCGCGCGGCGTTCGAGAATTTCCAGTTGCCGCGCAACACCGCCGTGTTCGATCCGACCTTTCGCGGTAGCGGCCTCGTACGCTCCGACGACATCCGAACCGACCCGCGTTATGGAAAATCCGCGCCGCATTTCGGCATGCCGAAGGGTCACCTGCCGGTGGTAAGCTACCTCGCTGTTCCGGTGCTCTCACGGTCCGGTGATGTCCACGGCGGGCTTTTCTTCGGCCATGATCTGCCAGGTGTCTTTACGGCCGAGACCGAGGCGACGGTGACCTCGATCGCCGCGCATGCCGCGATCGCCATCGACAACGCCCATCTGCTCAAGGCAGCCGAAAATGAGCTTGCGATCCGCCGCCAGGCGGAACGCGCGGCCCAGCAACTGGCGGCGATCGTCGAATCCTCGGAAGATGCGATCCTGTCGATGGATCTGGACGGCATTATCACCAGTTGGAACGTCGGCGCCGAGCGCCTCTATGGCTATACGGTCGAGGAAGCGTTCGGCAGCCCGGTCACGCTGCTGATCCCGGAGGATCGCCTCGGCGAAGAACTGGAGATCCTGGCAAAGGTTCGCGCCGGTCAGCGCGTCGACCACTTCGAGACCGTCAGACAGCGCAAGGATGGCGGGCTGATCCCGATCTCGCTGCGGATTTCACCGATCCGCGACAGTACCGGCGTGGTCGTCGGCGCTTCCAAGATCGCCCGTGACATCAGCGAGCGCCGGCAGGCCGAACAGCAGAAGGATCTGCTGATCCAGGAGATGGCGCACCGGGTGAAGAACCTGTTCATGGTCTCGAGCAGCGTCGTGTCGCTGAGCGCCAAGGCCGCCGCATCCGCCGAAGAACTGGCGTCTGCTGTCGTCGCGCGGTTGGGGTCGCTGGCGCGCGCGCACGTGCTCACTCTGCCGACGCCGGACCGTGACGGTGCAGGCGAAGGCCGAGCCAATCTGCAGGCGCTGCTTTCGACATTGCTCTCACCCTATGACGGCGATACGCCCCAAGGCCTTCGCCGGGTCACGACGCGAGGCTGCGATCTTGGCATCCCGCGCGCCGCGATCACCGGCTTTTCCCTGGTCGTCCACGAGTTCGCCACCAACGCCGCCAAGTACGGCGCCCTCTCGACCGCCACCGGTTCCCTCGACATCGAATGCATCGATCGCGGGGAAACCCTGGAACTCAAATGGACCGAACAGGGCGGGCCTCCGGTAACCCAGACCGAGACCGAGGGCTTCGGCACCAAGCTCGCCAAGCTGACGATCGAAAGGCAGTTCGGCGGCGAAATTCTCCGCCAGTGGCACTCGCAAGGCCTGATCATACGCCTGATCGTCCCCAAGGATCGCCTGCAGCCGCCGGAGTGAGGGCCTTTTGCAGGCCGCCGCCGCGATCGATGGCCCTTTGCACGTCCTCTTGGCTTGCGGCCATTATGTCCCACTTGAGCGTGCGTTTGGGCTGAATGCGATCCTGGCGGGTGTGATCGGCTCTTTGGTCGTTGCCTGATCTGTCCGCTTGCGCCCGTCTGGGTCTTTTCCCTGCGGTTTAAACGCAAAAAGCCCCCTGGCATTTCTGCAGGGGGCTTTTGTGTGATTTGGTTGCGGGGGCAGGATTTGAACCTGCGGCCTTCAGGTTATGAGCCTGACGAGCTACCGGGCTGCTCCACCCCGCGCCATCGCGGTAAATCCCTTTGGGATTTATCCGCTCATTGCGGGTTTTGCCGAAGGCAAAATCCCGTTTAACCGGTCCGGGTTTTGCGTGCGCAAAATCCCGTTGGTTTGTCTGATCTTACTTACGCAAAAAGGCCGCTTGTTGGCGGCCCTTGTGTTTCGGCAGGGCCGAAGAGTGTGTCGAGAAGATTTCCGGCGTTTTATCTTGCGTTTTGCAGACCTGGCAGCGACCTACTCTCCCGCGTCTTAAGACGAAGTACCATCGGCGCTGGGGCGTTTCACGGCCGTGTTCGGAATGGGAACGGGTGCAGCCACCCCGCCAGAACCACCAGGTCGGCAAAGCGCAAGATTTGAGCTTGCGGGCTCAAACCGGATGAGAAGCTGGTGAGTTCGGGTTTAAGCGAACTCGTTTTGTTTTGAACACGTCGTTCATCTCGGCGAATGCTTTGCAATCGCCTTGTGATGAACACAAGCAATGGGAACGATCAAGCCAATCGAACGATTAGTACTGGTAAGCTTCATGCGTTGCCGCACTTCCACACCCAGCCTATCAACGTGGTCGTCTTCCACGGTTCTCAAGGGAATACTCGTTTTCAGGTTGGTTTCCCGCTTAGATGCCTTCAGCGGTTATCCATTCCATATATAGCTACCCTGCTATGCCCTTGGCAGGACAACAGGTCCACCAGAGATATGTCCATCCCGGTCCTCTCGTACTAGGGACAGATCCTGTCAATATTCCTACACCCACGGCAGATAGGGACCGAACTGTCTCACGACGTTCTGAACCCAGCTCACGTACCGCTTTAATTGGCGAACAGCCAAACCCTTGGGACCTGCTCCAGCCCCAGGATGCGATGAGCCGACATCGAGGTGCCAAACAACCCCGTCGATATGGACTCTTGGGGGTCATCAGCCTGTTATCCCCGGCGTACCTTTTATCCGTTGAGCGATGGCCCTTCCACGCGGGACCACCGGATCACTATGACCGACTTTCGTCTCTGCTCGACTTGTCAGTCTCGCAGTCAGGCGGGCTTATGCCATTGCACTCGACGACCGATTTCCGACCGGTCTGAGCCCACCATCGCGCGCCTCCGTTACTCTTTCGGAGGCGACCGCCCCAGTCAAACTACCCACCATACACTGTCCCGGATCCGGATAACGGACCGCGGTTAGACATCCATGACGATAAGGGTGGTATTTCAAGGATGGCTCCACAAGAACTGGCGTCCCTGCTTCAAAGCCTACCACCTATCCTACACATGCCGACACGAATGCCAGTGTAAAGCTATAGTAAAGGTGCACGGGGTCTTTCCGTCTGACCGCAGGAACCCCGCATCTTCACGGGGAATTCAATTTCACTGAGTCTATGCTGGAGACAGCGGGGAAGTCGTTACGCCATTCGTGCAGGTCGGAACTTACCCGACAAGGAATTTCGCTACCTTAGGACCGTTATAGTTACGGCCGCCGTTTACTGGGGCTTCGATTCAGAGCTTGCACCCCTCCTCTTAACCTTCCAGCACCGGGCAGGCGTCAGACCCTATACGTCGTCTTGCGACTTCGCAGAGCCCTGTGTTTTTGATAAACAGTCGCTACCCCCTGGTCTGTGCCACC
>NZ_CP070352.1:1500000-1617500 GCF_016919405.1 Ensifer sp. PDNC004 | reverse complement strand
TCCGCCAGCACGAAAGCCTCACAGACACCGGCCATGGAAATGCCGAGGATCATGTTGTTGCAGATCTTTGCCGCTTGGCCCGCACCGACACCGCCGCAATGGACGATCTTCTTGCCCATGGCGTCGAGCAGCGGCTTGCCGCGCGAAAAAGCCTCGTCGCTACCACCGACCATGAAGGTCAAAGTGCCAGCCGAAGCACCGCCGGTGCCACCGGAAACCGGCGCGTCGAGCGAGGGGCAGCCGATCTTTTCTGAGAGCGCATGCGCCTTGCGGGCGCTATCGACGTCGATCGTCGAACTGTCGATCAGCAGCGTGCCCGGATCGACGAAACCGAGAAGCTCATCCCAGACGTAGAGGACATGGGCGCCGGCCGGGAGCATGGTGATGACGCATTCGGCGCCGCGCACCGCATGTGCAATCGAGCCCGCGACGGAAACGCCGGTCTTCGCCGCGGCGTTGCGCGAGGCTTCCGACAGGTCGAAGCCCGTGACCGCATGGCCCGCCTTCACCAGATTGGCGGCCATCGGACCGCCCATATTGCCGAGCCCGATAAAGGCGATCTTCGTCATGGCATTCCTCCTCGCATTGAAACTCGGCCGAAGCCGAACCGCGCCCCGTCCTCAGGCGCTAAAACAGTGGTGGATGATCCTTCCCGTCGAAGCGCGACAGCAGGGCCGGCGTGACATCGGAGAGCCTAACCGACCATTTCGGATTGCGGTCCTTGTCGATCACCGCGGCGCGCACGCCCTCGTAGAAATCGGGATTGCCGAGCATGCCGAGCGTCGCGGAATACTCCCGCTCCAGGCATTCGTTCAGCGATGCGCTGCGGCGGCCGGCGCGCAGGAGATCGAGGGTCAGCTTCATGCTGAGCGCGGAACGGGAGTTCAGGAGCGCAAGCGTTTCTCTGGCGAAATCAGAACCATCGGCTTCGAGCGCCGCGAGAATCTCTTCGATCGTATCGAAGGCAAAGCAACGGTCGATCAGGGCAAGATGGCCTTGAAGCGGCGTTGCCGGCGCTTGCGAAGCATGCTTGGCAATCACGCCGTCGACAGCCGCGCTGCCCGCGCTCGGCGCGAGTGCGGCGAGATCAGCGATCAAGGCCTCCAGCTTGTCCGCAGCGACAAAACTGTCCGCGAGCCGCGCATGGATCGCGTCGGCCGCAACGATATCCCGGCCGGTGAGACCGAGATAGGTGCCGAACTCGCCGGGCGCCTTCGGCAAGAGCCAGGTGGCCCCGACATCCGGGAAGTAACCGATGCCAGTTTCGGGCATGGCAAGCCGGGTGCGCTCGGTGACGATGCGATGGCCGCCATGGGCGGAAATCCCGACGCCGCCGCCCATGACGATGCCGTCCATGATGGCGATGTAAGGCTTGCGGTAGCTGGAGATCCGGCTGTTGACGACGAACTCCTCGCGCCAGAACTGGGCGCCCTCCTCCGGGCGCTCGCGGCCGCTCTCATAGATCATGCGGATATCGCCGCCGGCACAGAGCCCGCGCTCGCCCTCACCGGTCACAAGCACGGCGGCCATTGCCGGGTCGTTTTCGAATGCGGTCAGCGCTTCAGCGATCAACCGGATCATCGGCACGTTGAGGCTGTTGAGCGCGCGCGTGCGGTTCAGACGGATCCGACCGATCGCGCCCTGGCGCTCGACGATCACTTCCGGTGCTGGCGTCTGCATTTCCATGAGCGGTCTTTCCCGTTTCTGGCCTACTTCCGGCCGATAAGCGAACGCGCAACGATGAGGCGCATGATCTCGTTGGTGCCCTCAAGGATCTGGTGCACCCGGAGGTCCCTGACAATCTTCTCGACGCCATAATCTGCGAGATAACCGTAGCCGCCATGAAGCTGCAGCGCGTCGTTGGCGACGGCGAAGCAGCGGTCGGTGACGAAGCGCTTGGCCATGGCGCAGAGTTTCGTCGCTTCCGGATCACCGGCATCGAGCGCCGAGGCGGCGCGCCAGAGGAAGGTGCGGGCGATTTCGAGATCGGTCGCCATATCGGCGAGCCGGAACTGCAGGGCCTGGAATTCGCCGATCGCCTTGCCGAAGGCGCGACGCTCCTGAACGTAGGCCAGCGCCTTTTCGAAGGCGGATTGAGCACCGCCAAGCGAGGCGGCCGCGATGTTCAGGCGGCCACCATCGAGCCCGCCCATGGCGATCTTGAAGCCGTCGCCTTCGCCGCCGAGGCGATTTTCAGCGGATACGCGCACGCCGTCGAGCATGACGGCGCGGGTCGGCTGCACGTGCCAGCCCATCTTCTTTTCGTTGGCACCGAAAGTCAGGCCGGGCGCGTCCTTCTCGACGATGAAGGTCGAGATGCCCTTGGGGCCGTCCTCGCCAGTTCTGGCCATGATCACGTAGAGACCGGATTCGCCGGCGCCGGAGATGAACTGCTTCTGGCCGGTCAGGACATAGCTGTCGCCGTCCTTGACCGCCTTGGTCTTCAGCGCGGCCGCGTCCGAACCGGACCCGGGCTCGGTCAGGCAGTAGCTTGCGAGCACGTCCATCGTCAAAAGCTTCGGCAGCAGCCGCTGGCGCTGCTCGTCGCTACCGTAGCGGTCGATCATGCCGGCGCACATGTTGTGGATCGACATGAAGGAGGCGACGGCCGGGCAGCCGGTCGCCAAGGCTTCGATGATGATCGCAGCGTCGAGGCGCGTGAGGCCCGTGCCGCCGACATCGTCACGAACGTAGATGCCGGCCATGCCGAGCGCTGCGGCACCGCGCAGCGTGTCGACCGGAAAATGCTTCTGCTGATCCCAGTCGATCGCGTGAGGGGCGATCTCGTCGCGGGCGAAATCGAGCGCCATCTGACGAATGGCCTCCTGTTCCTCCGACAGGCGAAATTCCATATGCATGTCCTCCCTGACCGCATACCGGCTGCAGATTTCCTTTAAACCTGCAGTGACTCAAAGCGCTACAGCGACCTTTAAGCGTCTCAGAGGACGCGCGTCGCTGCAGGCAATTGAGGTCTAGTTACACCAACTTTCCGCTAGGCCCAGATGCAACTTCTCACAGGGTCTGTTCAAAAATGAACAGACAGCCCCGATCAACTCTCGCTTAGACGATACGGCAGAGCGCCACGTAAGTCATGATCCACGATCAGGCGACGCTTCAAGGGCGGTACAGCGCGGCTCGCGCATTTCGTCCGTTCGCAGATACGGCAGGAAATGCCGATCGGGTCGAAGGCGGCGCGGTTGCCGAGATCCACGTCGTCGGCATAGACGAAGGCGTCGGCGTAGGAGACCTCGCAGCCGAGCGCCAGAGCATAACGCGGCTGTGCGGCGCGGAAACCGCCGCCACCCTTGGTGATCTGGGTGGCGAGACAGAGATAGCGAACGCCATCGGGCGTTTCGGCCAGTTGCCTGATAATGCGGCCCGGCGTCTCGAAAGCCTGGTGCACGTTCCAGAGCGGACAGGCGGCACCGAAGCGCGCGAATTGCAGCTTGGCGGCGCTATGGCGCTTGGTGATGTTGCCGGCGCGATCGATGCGGGCGAAGAAGATCGGGATGCCCTTCTGCCCCGGACGCTGCAGGGTCGAGAGGCGATGGCAGACCTGCTCCAATGAGGCGCCGAAGCGGGCAGCGAGCAGCTCGATATCGTGTCTCAGGTCGCGGGCGGCCCTTAAGAACGCCTGGTAGGGCAGGATCAGTGCACCGGCAAAATAGTTCTGCAGGCCGATGCGACAGATCTCATAGGCCTCTTCGGTGCGGAAACCGGCGCTGCCGGCCACCCGGTCGATCTCCTCCCGGGCATGAAGCTGAGCGATCTGCAGCGCGATCTGAAAATCGCGCGTCGCGGGCGGGGCATAGGGGTTGAGGGTCAGGATGCGGGCGCGCGGATCGAAGCGACGGATGGCATCGTCGCCGGCGGCACCGCGGACGACACGGACGCCATGGCGTTGCTCCAGGTGGCTTGCCAGCGCCGCGTGATTGTCGCCTTCGCCGAGCCCGAGTTCACTCGCCAGCCGCTCCGCGAGCATATCGATCTCGTGGATATAGTTGTCGACGAAATGAAAGAAGTCGCGCACTTCCTCATAAGGCGTGGTTTCGACGAAAGGGCCGCCGCGGCCGATGGTGTCGTCGATGCTTGCAAGCTGTTCGCTGTTGCGACGATAGGCCTGGTGGCAGGTGATCAGCGCATGCGCCAGCCCCGGTGCGTTCTGGGCGACGAGCTTCAGCTCTTGCAGGCTGGCCGAATAGGTCTCGAACAAGGGGTCGCTGAGCGCCTCCGAGAGCGCCGAAAGCAGGCGATCGCCCTCTCCAGTCGAAAGTTCGGCAATATCGATCTGGAATTTTTCGGCAAGCGCCAGCAAAACCGCCGCCGAAACCGGACGCTGATTGTTCTCGATCTGGTTGAGATAGCTGGTGGAAATGCCGATGCGTTCAGCGAACTGGCCCTGTGTCGCCTTGTTTGCTTCCCGCATTTCCCGGACCTTGCGGCCGATATAGAGCTTGCCGATCGCCATATTTGCAACTTTGCAATTTACGTTTCACAAATTTCTCTATTTCACATTTGCACATGAAGGGACGTTTTTCCATCCAACCTTCGACGCTATTGCGAAGGTCGAAGCGCCTCTGCACAATCATTGAAAAAACCGGGCATCAAAAAATCGGGAGGGCACCATGCGCGCCATACTAGAACAGGTCGAAGCCCGCCGGGCGGAAGCAAGAGCCGGCGGCGGCCAGCGGCGGATCGACGCCCAGCACGGCAAGGGCAAGCTGACCGCGCGCGAACGCATCGAGGTCTTGCTCGATGAAGGCTCCTTTGAAGAGTACGACATGTATGTCACGCACCGTTGCGTCGACTTCGGCATGGAAGGCCAGAAGGTCGCGGGCGACGGCGTCGTCACCGGCTGGGGCACAATCAACGGCCGCCAGGTCTATGTCTTTTCCCAGGACTTCACGGTGCTCGGTGGCTCGCTTTCGGAAACGCATGCGCAGAAGATCTGCAAGATCATGGATATGGCCGTGCGCAACGGCGCGCCGGTCATCGGCCTCAACGATAGCGGTGGCGCCCGCATCCAGGAAGGCGTGGCGTCGCTGGCCGGCTATGCCGAGGTCTTCCGCCGCAATGCCGAGGCCTCGGGCGTCATTCCGCAGATCTCGGTCATCATGGGGCCTTGCGCCGGCGGCGCCGTCTATTCGCCTGCCATGACCGACTTCATCTTCATGGTCCGGGACAGTTCCTACATGTTCGTGACCGGGCCCGACGTCGTAAAGACCGTGACCAACGAGATCGTCACGGCCGAAGAACTCGGCGGTGCGAGCACCCACACGAAAAAGTCTTCCGTCGCCGACGCGGCCTATGAGAACGACATCGAAACGCTTGAGCATGTGCGCCTGCTCTTCGATTTCCTGCCCCTCAACAACCGAGAGAAACCGCCGGTCCGTCCCTTCCACGATGACCCGGCGCGGCTCGAAATGCGTTTGGACAGCCTGATCCCCGATAGCGCCACCAAGCCCTACGACATGAAGGAGCTGATCCTGGCGCTTGCCGACGAGGGAGATTTCTTCGAGTTGCAGCAGAGCTTCGCCAAGAACATCATTACCGGCTTCATCCGCATGGAAGGCCAGACGGTCGGTGTTGTTGCCAACCAGCCGATGGTGCTTGCCGGCTGCCTCGATATCGACAGCTCGCGCAAGGCCGCGCGGTTCGTGCGCTTCTGCGATGCCTTCTCGATCCCGATCCTGACGCTGGTCGACGTGCCCGGCTTCCTGCCCGGCACCGCACAGGAATATGGCGGCGTCATCAAGCACGGCGCCAAGCTGCTCTTCGCCTATAGCCAGGCGACCGTGCCCATGGTGACGCTGATCACGCGGAAAGCCTATGGCGGCGCCTATGACGTCATGGCCTCCAAGCACATCGGCGCCGATGTCAATTATGCCTGGCCGACCGCCGAGATCGCCGTGATGGGCGCCAAGGGCGCGACCGAAATCCTCTATCGCTCCGAGCTCGGCGACGCCGAGAAAATCGCGGCGCGCACGAAGGAATACGAGGAGCGCTTCGCCAATCCGTTCGTGGCGGCAGAGCGTGGTTTCATCGACGAGGTGATCATGCCGCATTCGTCGCGTCGCCGCATTGCTCGTGCCTTCGCATCCTTGCGCAACAAGCAGGTCGATGTCCGCTGGCGCAAGCACGACACGATCCCGCTCTGATGGAGGCGATGATGGAACGGGAGCCGGAGCGCGTGATGACGCCGGAAGAAGCCCGACGCGACCACTGGCAGATGCTGCGCTACATGACCGTCAACGCGCTGATCGGCGTTGCAATCGGAGCAATCACGGCTGGCGCACTGATCTGGCTCAATATCGGCGCGGTCGGCACGCACATCGCTCGCTCGACCAGCCCGGTGCTTGCCACCCTCATGGTCGTCGTGCCCTTCGCGCTGCTTTTCGGTGGCGCTGCAGCGGCATCCTCGATCGCGCTTTTGCCCTATCGCCGCAAGTTCAAACGCTGACGCGCAGCCCTCAGGATTTGAAAGAGAAACAGATGTTCAAGAAAATCCTCATCGCCAACCGTGGTGAAATCGCCTGCCGCGTCATCAAGACCGCAAAGAAGCTCGGCATCGCGACCGTTGCCGTCTATTCCGACGCCGACCGCGATGCGATGCATGTGCGCATGGCCGACGAGGCCGTGCATATCGGCCCGTCGCCCTCGGCGCAGTCCTATATCGTTATCGACAAGATCATCGACGCTATCCGCAAGACCGGCGCCGATGCCGTTCATCCGGGCTATGGCTTCCTCTCCGAAAACGCCGCCTTTGCGCAAGCGCTGGAAAGGGAAGGCGTTGCCTTCATTGGCCCGCCGGTTGGCGCGATCCAGGCGATGGGCGACAAGATCACCTCGAAGAAGCTCGCGGCCGAAGCGGGTGTCTCCACGGTTCCGGGCCACATGGGCCTGATCGAGGATGCCGACGAGGCCGTGCGGATTGCCGGTTCGATCGGCTATCCCGTGATGATCAAGGCATCGGCCGGCGGCGGCGGCAAGGGCATGCGCATCGCCTGGAACGACCAGGAGGCGCGCGAGGGCTTCCAGTCGTCGAAGAACGAGGCGAAGAACGCCTTTGGCGACGATCGCATCTTCATCGAAAAATTCGTGACCGAGCCGCGCCATATCGAGATACAGGTGCTCGGTGACAAGCACGGTAATACGCTCTACCTCGGCGAGCGCGAATGCTCGATCCAGCGTCGCAACCAAAAGGTCATCGAAGAGGCCCCCTCGCCCTTCCTAGACGCCGAGACCCGCAAGGCCATGGGTGAGCAGGCGGTCGCGCTTGCCAAGGCCGTCGGCTACCACTCGGCCGGCACCGTGGAATTCATCGTCGACGGCAAGCGCAACTTCTACTTCCTTGAAATGAACACCCGCCTGCAGGTGGAACATCCGGTGACCGAACTCATCACCGGGCTCGATCTCGTCGAGCAGATGATCCGGGTTGCCGCCGGCGAAAAACTCGCCTTTGGCCAGGACGACGTGAAGCTCAACGGCTGGGCGATCGAAAGCCGGCTCTATGCCGAAGACCCCTATCGCAACTTCCTGCCGTCAATCGGCCGGCTGACGCGCTATCGTCCCCCGGTCGAGGGCGCAAGCGACAACGGCACTGTGACGCGCAACGACACCGGCGTTTTCGAGGGCGGTGAAATCTCGATGTTCTACGACCCGATGATCGCCAAGCTCTGCACCTGGGGACCGGACCGGCAGACGGCAGTCGAGGCCATGGCCGACGCGCTCGATCAGTTTGAAGTCGAAGGCATCGGCCATAACCTGCCGTTCCTGTCGGCCGTCATGCAGCAGCAGCGTTTTAGAGAAGGTCGGCTGACGACCGCCTACATCGCGGAAGAATTCGCCGACGGCTTCCATGGCGTTGCGGCGGAAGCGCCGGCGCTGCGCAAGCTTGCCGCCGTCGCGGTTTCGGTCAATCAGGACCTGCAAGAGCGCGCCAGCCAGATTTCCGGGACGATCGGCAATCACCGCCGCGTCGTCGGCCATGACTGGGTGGTCACCCTCGGCGATCACGCCTTCGCGGTAACGGCAGGGTCATCCGCCGACGGCGCCTTCGTCCGATTTGCCGATGGCAGCTTGGTTACCATCGCCGGAGACTGGGTGCCTGGTCGCACCCTTGCCACCTTCAACATCGACAATGAACCCCTGAGCGTCAAAGTCGATCCGGTCGGAACCGCCATCCGGCTCCGCTGGCGCGGCATCGACGTCGTTACGCACGTCAGAAGCCCGCGGGTTGCGGAGCTGGCGCGGCTGATGCCGAAGAAGCTGCCGCCGGATACGTCGCGCATGCTGCTCTGCCCGATGCCGGGTGTGATCACCTCGGTCACGGTCAAGGCCGGCGATACGGTCGAGGCTGGACAGGCGCTTGCCGTGGTTGAGGCGATGAAGATGGAAAACATCCTGCGCGCCGAAAAGAAGGCCGTGGTCAAGCGCGTGGCGGTCACAGCCGGCGCCAGCCTCGCGGTCGACGAACTGATCATGGAATTCGAATGATGGCGAGCGCCGTCGACGCCATCACCCGGGAGAACATCCGATGACCGAAAAAACCATCAAGGACTGGGAAACGCTCGCGGAGCGTGAACTTAAGGCAGCGCCGGAAAGCCTCACCTGGCAGACGCCAGAAGGCATCGCGGTGAAACCGCTCTATACGGCTGATGACCTCGACGGTATCGATCATCTCGCGTCACTACCGGGCTTCGAGCCGTTCGTGCGCGGCCCGCGCGCGACCATGTATGCCGGGCGTCCCTGGACGATCCGCCAATATGCCGGATTCTCCACGGCCGAAGCTTCGAACGCCTTCTATCGGAAGAATCTCGCGGCCGGACAAAAGGGCCTTTCCGTCGCCTTCGACCTTGCGACCCACCGCGGCTACGACAGCGATCATCCGCGCGTCGAAGGCGATGTCGGCAAGGCAGGGGTTGCGATCGACTCGGTCGAGGACATGAAAATCCTGTTCGACGGCATTCCGCTCGACGAGATGTCAGTGTCGATGACCATGAACGGCGCGGTCATTCCGATCCTCGCCTCCTTCATCGTTGCCGGCGAGGAACAGGGCGTTTCGCGCGACAAGCTCTCGGGGACCATCCAGAACGACATCCTGAAGGAGTTCATGGTCCGCAACACCTACATCTACCCGCCGGAACCCTCGATGCGCATCGTCGCCGATATCATCGAGTATACGGCGAAGGAGATGCCGAAGTTCAACTCGATCTCGATCTCCGGTTATCACATGCAGGAAGCCGGGGCGACGCTGGTGCAGGAGCTCGCCTTCACGCTTGCCGACGGGCGCGAATATGTGCGCGCCGCCCTTGCCAAGGGGCTGAACGTCGATGAATTCGCCGGCCGGCTTTCCTTCTTCTTTGCGATCGGCATGAATTTCTTCATGGAGGCGGCGAAGCTTCGGGCGGCGCGCCTGCTCTGGACCCGGATCATGCAGGAGTTCGAGCCGAAGAAGCCGTCATCGCTGATGCTGCGCACCCATTGCCAGACATCGGGCGTCTCGCTGCAGGAGCAGGATCCCTACAATAACATCATCCGCACCGCGTTTGAGGCAATGTCGGCGGCCCTCGGCGGCACGCAATCGCTGCATACCAATTCCTTCGATGAAGCGATCGCGCTGCCGACGGAGTTTTCCGCGCGCATCGCCCGCAACACGCAGTTGATCCTGCAGCACGAGACCGGTGTCACCAAGGTCGTCGATCCGCTCGCCGGCTCCTACTACGTCGAAAGCCTGACCAACGAACTCGCCGAAAAGGCCTGGGCGCTGATCGAGGAGGTCGAAGCGATGGGCGGCATGACCCGTGCGGTCAACGCCGGCCTGCCGAAGCGACTGATCGAAGAGGCAGCAACGCGCCGCCAGGCCGCCGTCGACAAGGGCGAGGAGATCATCGTCGGGGTCAACAAGTACCGGCTCGACAACGAAGAGCCGATCGACATTCTGGAGATCGACAACAGCGCCGTGCGCGCCGCACAGATCCGCCGCATCGAGGAGACCAAGCGGCGGCGTGACTGCGCGAAGGTGAAAGAGACGCTTGCCGCGGTTTCAAAGGTCGCATTGAGCGGCGAAGGCAATCTACTCGCGGCCGCCGTCGAAGCGGCGCGGGCGCGCGCCACCGTCGGCGAAATCTCCGATGCGATGCGCGGCGCCTTTGGCGACCACGCCGCCACCCCCAAGGTTGTCAGCAAGATCTACGGAAAAGCCTACGAGGGCGAGCCGGAACTCGAAGTGCTGTCCGGGCGTCTCGACGAAGTCTCGGCGAAACTCGGCCGCAAGCCGAAGATCATGGTCGCCAAGCTCGGCCAGGACGGCCATGATCGCGGCGCCAAGGTGATCGCATCCGCCTTCGGCGACATCGGTTTCGACGTGCTTGCCGGGCCGCTGTTTCAGACGCCGGAGGAAGCCGCCGACATGGCGCTTGCGAGCAAGGTCAACGTCATCGGCGTCTCTTCGCTTGCGGCCGGCCACAAGACGCTGATGCCGCAGTTGGCCGAAGCGCTGAAGAAGCGCGGTGGCGAGGATGTCATCGTCATCTGCGGCGGCGTCATCCCGCGCCAGGACTATGACTACCTGATGGAGAATGGTGTCTCCGCGGTCTTCGGTCCCGGCACCAACGTGCTCGATGCGGCCCGCGCGGTGCTCGACCTGATCGAGGGCAAGCGCCGCAACATCTGATGCCGGGCGATACGGAGGCATTGTCTCTCCGTTCGCCCCAAGCGGTTGTCGTTACCGACCGACGCAACTATGGTGACGCCATGACGTCGATCGCCGAAGTGTTCGGACCCTTTGCCCTGATGGCGCGCCTCTTCGCCCGCTTCTGGCCGCAGCTCCTGCTGATCGGCGCCTGCGGCGCGATCGCGCACGATCTCCTGATGCGGGCAGCGGTCTGGATCGGGATGCAGCATCCGCTCGGTGGCATGGTCACGCTCTCCCTCGTCGTGCTGGCGAAGCTCGTCGTCATCGTGCTGATGTTCATGGTCCTTCGACCAGGCTTGCCGGCACTCGAAGCGCTCCGCCAGCAACCGGCGGCAGCGCCTGTCGAGACAAAGGCGCCGAAGGCCGAGCGCAGGCTGCTCGCCGTCACCGCCGCTGCCCTGCTGCCGTTCTTTGCCTACTACGCCGCCTGGGGTTTTCTCGGCGATACCGTGCGCGAATATTCGCGGTCGGCACTTGCTGCCGTGGCTTTCGGCGAAAAAGCCAACTTCTTCGATATTCTGGGATCGCGCGGCGTTCTCGTGTCAATCGCGCTCTGCTGGCTGTTGCGCTGGGGCGCAAAACGCATGAGCAAGCGGAGCGAAGCGCCCCTCTGGCGTCTGCTGATCGTGGCCGCAGATGCCAGCTGGATCTTCATCGGTCTCTACGGCCTGTCGGTCTGGAAGGACCAGGTAATCACCTGGCTTGGCGCCGGCAAGCTTTTGAGCATGAACGGCTTCGCCTTCACCGGCATTGCGTACGCCGCCGAGACCTTCGTGCCGGTGGAACTGAGAAAGCCTGACTGGAGCAACGAGGCGACGGGCCTGTTCTTCTATGCGCTCCTTCCGGTCATCTGGCTGGTCATGGCGGCCATCATCAACGGCTACGAGCTTTCGAGCGCAACACAGCGCACTCGCCCTGCATCGGCAAAGCCGCGCCGCGCCCGCACGCTACGCAAATGGGTCGCCGATTTTCTCGACCACTTCGTCAGCGATTATCGCTCCCGTTATGCGCCGATCTGGACCTGCCTGAAGCTGACGCTCGGCTCGGGGCTGGCGGCACTTTTCGCCTTCATCGTCGCCTACAATGCCATTACCTGGCTTGGCGCCTGGACCTGGTACGCAGCGACACGGACGCTGGACGTGGTTGATCTTGCAAGCTGGCGGCTCGTTTTCGATGCCTTGAGCCTTATCATCGGCAGTCCCAGCGATCTCAACGGCGGCATCGTGCTCGATGCCCTGCGCATCACCCTCTTGGCAGCGATGCTCGAACATGCCGTTTCCCGTCAGGCCGATAAGGCAGAGATCAACTACGCGTCCACTTGAACACCAGCGTCTCGTCACTGGCGCCTGGATATTCGATCCGGAGCGAAAGGTCCCGCGCCTCCGCCGGAACGATGAAGCTCTCGGCCATGCGGACGGCCGTGCCGGCCTTGGCATCGGCAAAGGCCAGGACACTGCAGCGCGGACGCTCGGCCACTTCCGGATACATCTTTCGCACGATCGGCTCGGTCAGGGTGACCGGTTCGAACTGACGTCCCTTGCCGTCGATCAGCCGGACGCGGCAGGCGCCCTTCGACAAGGCGGCGAGATCGGTCGACGATGCCTCGAATTCGGCGAGAATGACGCGTGCATCGTCGGTGCGCGGCAGGCGCCGCATATCCATAAGTTTCCATTGCCCGCCGGCGAAGGCCTGCGCTGCCCCATCTTCGACGACGATTTCCGCACTGCCGCCGGCGAGCCATTGGCTCTCAACAAGGCTGTCCCATGCGCGGGCGACGAAGGCGACCGGCAGCGCGATAATCAGCGCCAGCAGGCAGGTCCAGAAGGTGCGTTTCTCGCTCATGACTGCCTCCCTCAGCGCCCGGCCAGCGTCCAGGGCGCGCCGCTGCCGCTGCGCGCAATGGTGACGGTCGACTTGATCTCGGCCGGCTTCTTGTCGCCGAGCGCAATGGACAGTTCCTCGGCGAGCGGCGACACACGACTGCGTGCGACGAGCAGCGTGCCCTTGTCGACGGCCGCCTCGGGTAGCTCGAAGGCAAGCAGCACCGGCCTTGGCAGGCCGGGCTCGAGCCGCTCCGTCGGCAGATAGCCCGGCACGGTCGAAAACCGCTGGCTCAGCGCATAGCGCAGGCCATTGCCCGCCAGCCATTCCGCAGACATCAACGTCATCGTTTCCGTCTTGGCAACGGCCGCTCCCTCGATGAGCAGCCAGACACCGGATGTGGAGTAGTCCTTGACCCGCCCGAAACTTTCGACCTTGAGCTGGCGCGCCAGATGCACGTTGGCCGCGCCGAAGGCGAAGTCGCGCGTTTCCGCCCGCTCGCCGACAGCACCGTGAATGGCGATCGGCGCGGTGATGTCGCCGTAGCCGGGCGTGCTGTTTCGCATCGTATAGAGCGCGGCGATCGCAAGGCCGCAAAGCAGCAGCGTACGGAATGCCGACATCATTGCTCCGTCGTCTCCGCAGCCTGCGTGATCGGCAGTTCGACGACCGCAGCCTCACCGTCATCGAACCAATTCGGCGCGCCATAAAGATTGTCGCGCGGCTTGTAGATCTGTTTTCCGATCGCCAGCGAAAGCGTCTGCGGTTCCGGGCGGTCCGCCGGCCACTCCCAGGCCGCGACCAGTCTTTCCGGCATGTTCGGATTGATCGCACTGGCGATCCATTTGTCCCGCGCCAGGTAATAGGTGGGCTTGGGCTGCAGCGGAGCGGCATCATCCTGGATCGTGATCAGGTTCATGAAGCCGTTACTGGTGGCGACGGACCGGTTGTCGACCTCGAGATCCACCAGCAGGAACCGCTTCGGTTCGAACGGTTTCGTGCCGGTTGGCGGCAAAGACGACATCTGGGCGCCGTTGATGGTCACTTGCCACCGGCCCGTATCGACCGCCTGGCCTTTGCCGATGACCGGCACGGGAACAGGATTGGCTGCATCATAAACCGCCGAAGCAAAGGAAATCGCAGCCGCCGCCATGCCGCCGATGCCGGTGACAAGCATGATCAGCAGGCGCTGCCTGATCTTCGATCGCCGTACGATCGGCATATGTCCTCCATCCACCCAGCAGATGCTGCAACCGGAAGATAGGAAAGTTTGCCGCGGAAATCAAAACACGCGTACCGGAGACGGTTTCTGCGGCGAAAGCGATCTCAGAAGGAAAGCTCGAATGTGGAATATCGGAGCGTCGGAACGAAGCCCTGCGCCACGTAGACCGCACGAGCGGCCGTTGCCGACGGCTCCATGCTGAGAAAAACCTCTCTGCACCCTGCGGATCGCAAATCGCCCAACGTCGCCCGGACGAGCGAGGTCCCGATCTGCCGACGGCGCGCTTCGGGCGCAACGGCCAAGTACTCTAGCCGCCCGAAATCCGTATCCGCGACCTTCAGCCAGACCGCAGCACCGAGAACGGCGTTGTCATCATGCACATATCCAGCGTGATACCCTTCCGCCAGATATTCCCTCAACCGACCGGCGCAGTCGTCATCCCATTGAAAATGGTCTGCCAACAAAGTCGCAAGCTGAGGCAAGCGAGGATCGTCACGGCCAGTCAGTCTTTGCACCGTCCAAGCGTCACGCCCTTCCGCCTCCGGTTGACCCTCGGCAACCCAACCCATTTCCAGATTTTCGCGCCCCTCCACCCAGCCTCGGTTGAGGACGATTTCGCGCAGGTCGAGATTTGCAGCGCTGACGCAGAGCCTGAGGAAGCCAAAACGCTGGCCCGCCAGCCGCTCCATAAAAACCAGCACGTCCTCGGTCGCAACCGCCGCTTCGTCGAAACGATAGGGTCCAACGGCAACCGCAGCCTCGTTGCGATTTATCATCGTCCTACTCCCGAGATCCTCGGGGCTATAGAGAAGGCCAAAGGCGGCGACCGGTCTTCCATCCGCCGCTTCAAGGATTCTCAGCCCCCTTCGCCAGTCCAAACCGTAGAGCTTGAACTCGGCGATGAGCTCCCCTGCCGTCTTGCATCTCGGATAGGCTGTGCCGCTATCAGGGTTGTCGAATTCGCGCTGGAGCCGCGCCTCCAGCAAGGGCAGATCCGCGCTGCGGATCGGCCTGAGCTTCAAAATGTGCATCGTTGGATATCCTCTGCAGGCACGGCTCAGCAGTGCAGGGTCTTGTCGAAAGAGACCTTCTGAAACATGGCTGCAGTCGCCGCGGCCTCGGACACCAGTGGCGGTTGCCCGTCGTCGAACGATGAAGACTTTGCCGGCTTTTGAGGAGAGCCGCCGGTCGGTGACCGGCTAATTGGATCAGATGCGGTGAATCTGCTGCTGCCCCTCGTCGGAGACAGGAGGCTTCTTCTCGAAGGTCGCGCGAATGGACATGGGCGCGCCATCACCGCGCGACACCACCATGAACATCTGCAGTTGCCCGCCGCGCCGAACGAACTGGATGCCGAAGCTTCTGCCGCCATAGGCGCCGGAAACGGTTGGCTGCCACTGTCCCTTGCCTGCGGCAAGCGGCAGGTCGGCAAAACGATCGACGTTCGCCACGGCCTGCCAGCCGTTGTTGCTGCTGACGGTCAAAAGGTCGCCGTGACGGACGATGCCGATATAGCATTTGTCGCACTGCCCGGCCGTGGAGGTCAGTTGCCGCCACTGTCCGACAAACGCATCACCATCAGCCCTGACGGGAGCGGCAGCGGAAAGAAGCAACAGACCGGCGACGCCGGCCTCGTACAGGATCTTCATGCTTCCCTCCTCGTCGCTGACCGGCAGACACAACTCGACACATTCTTTGATTGCGACGCACAAGAAAAACAACCAAATCGAAGGCGGTCAAGATCAACTGGGCTCAAAGCTGTGCATTGCCCGGCCACAAGACGTTCGCCGCCCGCCAATTCCCCTGTGATTGGCGCTTGCCTTCTGCCCGCGACGGGCGACAATTGCATGCGGTGGAAAGCGGGGCCAGGAGCCATTCGGCCCACATTGTCCGCCGAACCCGGGAGGCCGGCTATGCGCAAACTGCAATCGCAAGGCGTTCACCACATCACGCTTGTCGGGGCCGACCGGCAGACGTCGATCGATTTCTGGGAAGGGTTGCTCGGCATGCCCTTCATTTTCGAGCAACCGAACCTCGACCGGGCGAGCGAAAGCCACCTCTACTTCGATCCGGGCGACGGCCGCCTGATCACCGTCTTCACCGACGAGAACCGCACGCCAGATCCCGAGCGCACCCCTACCGACATGGGCTGCGTGCACCACATAGCCTTTGCCGTTTCGCGCGCGACATTCAACCAGGCCGTGGAGCGGCTCGACGAGCGAAAGATCCGGCACAGCGGTGTCAAGGATCGCGGCTTCATGGATTCGATCTACTTCGAGGATCCGCTTGGATTGCTGGTCGAATTGGCGTCCTATCGCTTCGAGCCGCCTGCGGGCCACAGCCACGCCGAGGTGCTGATGGAAGCCCACAAGATCAGGATCGCTCGCGGCGACTACAACATCGCCGAGGTTCACCTTGCCGATGCGATCGAGGCGCTGGTCGAGCGCACGCGACCGACGCTTTCGCCCGATCGCCTGGCAAAAGACCCGTACGGCCGACGCTAGCATCGGTCGGCGCAGGGAAAGGCCGCTCGATTTGCGCAGGTGGCTCAAGCAAGAGCGGCACCTGTCGAATGGCGCTCAAAAGGGAGGAATGCCATGTCCGCAATCCAGCTCAACGTCATCAAGCCCAGCGTCAACAACATGACGGCGCGCGTGTTTCTCAGGGCAGCCAATCTCGATTTCAGCGAAAACGATGTCTACGGCCAGACGCGCACGCCAGAATATCTGGCACGGGCGCCGTCGCACCTGACACCAATGATCGAGACAGCGGACCTGCCCAAAGGCGCGCTTTGGGAAAGCTGCGCGATCATGCAGTACCTCTGCAACAAACATGGGCTGGATGACTTCTACCCGAGGGAACCAGCAGCACGCGCGATGATCGACAGCGCCATGTTCTATCTGATCGGCACGTTCTATCCCTATCTCGCCCGCGCAACCTATCCGGCGCTGAACTTTCCGCTTTACGCGGGCGAAGTCGGCTGCAGCGATGCCGACGCGGCGACGAAGGAGATCGCCCGTCAGGCGGCGGTTGCAGCCCTTGCGGAACCACTTGAGGTGTTCCGGACGTTCTACATCGGCGACAAGCCGTTCATCGGGGGTGCCAAGCCTTCGATCGCCGATATCCGGCTCGCCGCAACGCTCGAGTTCCTGGCCGCGATCGACTATGCCCTGCCGGACTGGGCAAAAGCCTATATGGCGAATATCGAACGAGCGCTCGGACCTGCCTATGCCGAGCCCGCCGCCGATGTCCGTGGCTATATCAGCTATGTGAAATCGCAGCGTCAGTAGGCGGCTGCCTTGCGTTTCATTGGATGAGAAGAACGACGCCGGTTGCCCCGAGTGCGAGCGACCAAAGACGATCGAAATTGATCCAGGCCGAACGCAGGACCGCAAGATCGAACCAGGCGAAGACGGCAAGCGCCAGCGCGGCGGTCACCGTCAACATCGCGATGCTATGCACCGCGACGGCCGCGAGCGAGATCGGCAGCGAACTTGCCATCGCCAAGTCGCCTGCGTGACCTGCAAGACAGAGACTGAGCACCGCCGGCACCAGCATGAGGCCGGCCCCGTGGCTCGTCGCCATCAGGAAGGACCAGAGTGCAAGTCCCGCCATGCCAGTCCGCATCCCGATCCGGACGCGGTGGCGATGGCCATACACGGCGGTGTAGCCGGCGGCGGCGAGAATGAGCAAGGCCGCAGCGATCCTGAACGTGTTCGGATCGAGCACCGAGCCGAATGCTGCGAACACCGCCAGCACGGTCGCGACCGAGATCGCGTGACCGACCGCGATGGGCGCGAGGGACAGCCAGACGACCCGGCTGCTTTGCCGGTGAAGCCCGAGTGCCACGGCAAACAACCAGCCCATCGCCGGATTGAGGCCGTGAAAGGCGCCGAGGCCGGCGAGCGAGAGCCATGGCCAGACTGCCGTCATTCCTCGTGACCGGGCTGCACCACAGCTCCCTCCTCACGGATAACAATAGGAATCGGACGAGCAGTCGCCGCCTTCGAGGCGAACCTGATGCGGTCGGTGGCCCTTTGGCCAATCCACGAAAAAGCGCTCGTCGAACGCGATCCCGCCACCATCGGCGACATCGAGCTTGACCATCCATCCGTCGATGCCTTCGGGATAGAACTGCGGGTCGATGGCGCCATAGAGCGAATTGGTGAAATACACCCGCTTGCCGTCACGGCTGATTTCCACCATCTGCGGCCCACCGTTGAGCGCGCCGTTCTTCGCCTTCGGATGGCTCGCACGCGAAACGATGCCGCCGATTCGGACCCGCCCCGTCTCCCTCGGCGCGAAGGGATCGGAGACATCGTACTGGATCATGTCGCCAGTGCCCCAGCAGGAAACGTAAAGGAAGCGGTCATCCATCGAGAGGTCGATGTCGGTGACGAGCGGCGCGACCGCGCTGAAGCCTTTCAGCACCGGCGGCAGCAGATCCGGATCGGCCGGTTCTGCCGGGATCTCGATCACCTTTTTGACCGCCCATTTGTCGCCGTCGCGATACCAGGTCCAGATCGACGCCGAGAGGTCCTTCAGGCTGATGACGCAGCCGACGAAACCATAGGCTTTGGTCGGGTCGTGCGCCGGGCGCAATTCGAAGACGAGCTGGTGTTCCTCGCCGAAATCGATCTCCTGCACGTGTTTGCGTTTGTGTAAATCCCAGAAATGCAAGCGCCGGCCGTACTTCGAACCAAGGAGCACCTCGGGAACCAACCCGTTCTCGAACGTATCGGGCGTTCCCCATTCGCTGGTTATCATCGTGTCGTGGCCGAGATGCCACCAGAAATCATAGGCGAGCTTCTGCGGCCCGCGATCCATTTCCCATTGGCCAAGAACGTCGAAGCTCTGATGATCGAGCAGGAAAATGCCGCCGGGCGCCTTGCCGTCGCGATCGGCAAGCGCGTTGACGTAGATGCCTTCAGGCCCGCAATGGGTGGTGTGCAGCCGTGAATAGTTCGCCTTCTCGGCAATTTCGGCGGGCTCGATCACCCGCACGATCTTCGGATTGCGCGGATCCGGCTTGGTGTCGATGATGTGCAGACGCGAGGAGCGCAGGCCCGGCACCACCAGATAGCGACGCTCGACATGCGGATGCGGCGCATTGGGGCAAAGGCACGAGGAACAGGCGTTCCAGCCAAAATGATGCAACTCGTCGCCGACATTGGGCATATCGACCTTGCCGACGATCTGCGAATAGTTCGGCGACGCCGGATCGACATCGACGACGGCGATCGCGTCCGGTCGTCTTCGGTCCGGATCGAAAGCCGCCACGTAGGCGAGCGTCTCCTTTGGGGCCTTGGCCGCCATGCGCGGTGATGGATAGAAGGATGGATCGGGTCGCCACGTCGCCATTGCCATTCTCCCCCTAAGAGAAGTCCCGAATGCGCGGTTCCTGATGCAGGCTCCGGTCATGCGGCAAAAACGCGTCGGAAATGCGGCCCTTGCCTTATTTCCTGACGGAGAGGGGAACGCTTCTGGTTGGACGAGACGGAACCGCGACCGGCAGAGGTCGGCTTAAAGACCTCACGTCTCGATCCGCAGCTTCATCCGGTCAGCGGCAAAACGGCTACGGGAATACTCGATCGGCTTGCCGCCGAGATCGGCGTTAGTCGACTGGGCTTCGAGCACGATTGCGCCGGGCGAGAGCTTCAGCATCGAAAGCTCCTCGGCGTCGGCGTGCCGGGCGACGATCTCGGTCGAGGCGCGTACATAATCATCCAGGCCGTGGGCTGCAAAGGCCTTGGTAACGGAGTGCAGCCGTTCGAATTCCTCGGCCATGCGCGGGAAGCGATGCGCAGGATAATAGCTCGACGACACCGAAAGCGGTCGGCCATCGCCGCTGCTGACGGTGCGAAGCTCGGTCACAGGATCGCCCGGCGAAATGCCGAGCGCCTTTGCCACCTCTCCGCTCGCCGGCAGTTCGGCATGGCCGAGCAGCCGCGTACCGATCTCCTTCACCTGGCGGCCGAGACCTTGCGAGAAGCGCGTGCGCTTGGAGATCGGATAGCTCACCCGTTCCTTGCGCTCGATCATCGTGCCGCGCCCCTGGACGGCGCGCACCAGCCCCTCTTCGGCAAGCGCCGCCAGCGCGCTTCTGACCGTGTGTCGGTTGACGCCGAACTCGCCGGCGAGCGTCGTTTCCGGCGGCACCATGCCGGTCGCATCATAGTCGCCATTGCTGATGGCCAGGCGGATCCGGTCGGCGATCTGCCGCCACAGGGCGACCCCGGTCTGGCGCTCCACCACTTTTCGCATCGCCGTATCTTTTCGCATTGGCATGTCACAAGCCTGTCATTTGCGGACGTTATGAAAAAGTATAAGATGTATAGTTGTCTAGATCAATAGACATTTGAGGTGAAAATGATGGATGCGAAGCTAAAACAGGAAAGCCCGCCGGATCCGGCGCGCAAGAAGGCCATGGGGCTGCTCGCCCGCGCAACCCTCGACGAGCTCAATGCCGCCTGGGAAGCGCTTGCCGACAAGCCGGACGTTCATCCGGTCCGCGGCCCTGAAACCGGCCTTGTCATGGTGCGCGGCCGCATCGGTGGCGGCGGCGACGCCTTCAATCTCGGAGAAGCCACCGTTTCGCGTGCCACAATCCGCCTTTCGACTGGCGAGATCGGCCACGGGCAATTGCTCGGCACGGACCGGCAGCGCGCACGGCTCGCGGCCATCTTCGACGCCCTTGCCCAACGTGACGGCGACAGGGTCGGTGTCGATGCCCTGCTTGGCCGCGTGGCTGACCGGCTTGCCCAGGAAGAACGCCGCAAGGCCGAGGAGACCGCGGCCACCCGCGTCGACTTTTTCACCATGGTCCGGGGAGACGACTGATGGCCAGCCAATCGCAGATTTATGCCGGCGCCTTTGCCGATCCGGTCTTTGCAGCCCAGTCCGTCTTCCGCGACCTGATGGATGGCTTTGCACGCCCGGGCACGATCAAGCGCATCGAGGCGACGAGCACGCCGCCCGTTCCGCTCGCCGCGGCCGCCGGCGCCGTGGCGCTGACCTTGTGCGACCATGACACGCCCGTCTGGCTGACGTCGGCGGTTTCCAAATCGGCCGTTCCGCAGTGGATCGCCTTCCACACGGGTGCCCCCCTTACCACCAGCAAGACCGACGCGCGCTTTGCCTTCATCGAAAAGGGCGCAGCCTTCCCCGGGTTCGATCAGTTCTCGCTCGGCACGCAGGAATATCCGGACCGCTCGACGACACTTGTCATCGAAGTCGAGGCGCTGACCGGCGGCCCGGTGCTGACCGCCAAGGGCCCCGGCATCAAGGACGTAACGGAGATTGCGGTGAAGGGGCTGCCGGACGTCTTCCTTGAATTCTGGACGTCCAATCGCGCGATTTTTCCGCGCGGCGTCGATCTCGTGCTGACGGCCGGAGACAAGCTCGTCTGCCTGCCGCGCACCACCCGTCTTTCGCTCAAGGAGGCGTGAGCCATGTATGTAGCCGTCAAGGGCGGGGAAGCCGCCATTGCCAATGCCCACCGCCTTCTCGCCGATCGCCGCCGTGGCGACCGTAGCCTTCCCTCCATCACTATCGACCAGGTAGTCGAGCAGCTCGGCCTTGCCGTCGACCGGGTGATGGCGGAAGCCTCGCTCTACGACCGCGCGCTCGCGGCGCTTGCCGTGCGCCAGGCGCGCGGCGACATGATCGAAGCGATTTTCATCCTGCGCGCATACCGCACGACGCTGCCGCGCTTCGGTTACTCCGAACCGGTCGACACCGCCAACATGAAGGTCGAGCGCCGCGTGTCTGCGACCTACAAGGATCTGCCGGGCGGACAGCTTCTGGGCCCGACCTTCGATTACACCCACCGCCTGCTCGACCCGTCGCTGATCGCTGACGAGGCTGTCGAAGAACCGGCGGTCAAGGAGCCCGGCGAACACGTGATGCGCGTTTCCGACATTCTCGACGGCGAAGGCCTGATCGAGGGCGACGGTGAGATGCCCGAGGGCCACGTCATGGGCGACCTCACCCGCGAGCCGATGGAGTTTCCAATGGCCCGGGACCTGCGCCTGCAGGCACTCGCCCGCGGCGACGAAGGCTTCCTGCTGGCCCTCGCCTATTCCACCCAGCGTGGCTACGGCCGGACCCATCCCTTCGTCGGCGAAGTGCGTATCGGCGAAGTGGAGGTCGAACTCGACCTGCCGGAACTCGGCTTTGCCGTCTCGCTCGGCTCGATCCGCGTCACCGAATGCCAGATGGTCAACCAGTTCATGGGCTCGGCCAAGCAGCCGCCGCAGTTCACCCGCGGTTATGGCCTCGTCTTCGGCCAGAGCGAACGCAAGGCGATGTCGATGTCGCTGGTCGACCGGGCGCTCAGGACCGACGAATTCAATGAGGACATCGTCGCCCCCGCCCAGGACCAGGAATTCGTCATCTCACACGCCGACAACGTTCAGGCGACGGGCTTCGTCGAGCATCTGAAGCTGCCGCACTATGTCGACTTCCAGGCCGAACTCGACCTCGTCCGGCGCATGCGCCGCGACTACGACGCCGCCAATTCCGGCGAGACGGCAAAGGAACAGAGGGAGGCGGCCGAATGATCGGATTTTCCTCCAGTCTTAACGGCTCAGTCGCCGCCACCGTCCCCGCCGCCGCAATCGCCGCCATCACCGGCATAGACGCCACCGGCGTCGCCACCTCCGTCGTTCTTACGCGCCCTGCTCTCCGGCTCGCGCTGCGGCCGGCGGGCAATGCCGAACAGGCCGGCAACCGCGGAACACACCAAGAAGATCCCAATCACCCAGACGAAAATCTCGCTCAAATCCTGGCCTCATCAGCGGTCTACACACTCAAGGGTAATCAGCGGTGAACGACCTTGCTACCTATAATTTCGCCTATCTGGACGAACAAACCAAGCGCATGATCCGCCGCGCGATCCTGAAGGCGATCGCCATTCCCGGCTACCAGGTTCCATTTGCGTCGCGCGAAATGCCGATGCCCTACGGCTGGGGCACCGGCGGCGTGCAGGTCACCGCCTCGATCCTCGGTCCGCAGGACGTCTTGAAGGTCATCGACCAGGGCGCCGACGACACAACCAACGCGGTCTCGATCCGCGCCTTCTTCCAGAAGGTCGCTGACGTCGCCGTCACCACCCGGACGAAAGAGGCGACGATAATCCAGACGCGCCACCGCATCCCTGAGGAAAAGCTCTCCGAGGGTCAGACGCTCGTCTACCAGGTGCCGATCCCGGAACCACTGCGTTTCCTTGAGCCGCGCGAGACCGAAACGCGCAAGATGCATGCGCTCGAGGAATACGGGCTGATGCATGTGAAGCTCTACGAGGACATCGCCCGCAACGGCCATATCGCCACGACCTATGCCTATCCGGTGAAGGTCGAGGGTCGCTACGTGATGGACCCGTCGCCGACGCCGAAGTTCGACAATCCGAAGATGCACATGTCGGAAGCCCTCCAGCTCTTCGGCGCTGGCCGCGAAAAGCGGATCTATGCCGTGCCGCCCTATACCGAAGTCGTCAGCCTCGATTTCGACGACCATCCCTTCGAGATCCAGAGCTTCGACAAGCCCTGCGCGCTCTGCGGCGCAGAGGACGTCTATCTCGACGAGGTGATCCTCGACGACAAGGGCGGACGAATGTTCGTCTGCTCCGATACCGATCATTGCGAAGACCGCCGCGCCTGTGGCCATGCAGGTCACATGCTCGCACGCCAGGAGGCCGCAGAATGAGTACGCTCCCGCTTCTGAAAGTGAACGACGTCTCGAAGTTCTACGGAAGCCGCATCGGCTGCCGCAATGTCTCCTTCGAGCTCTATGCCGGCGAAGTGCTCGCCATCGTCGGCGAGTCCGGCTCCGGCAAGACGACGCTTCTGTCCTGCCTGTCGACGCGCCTGATGCCGACGTCGGGCATCGTCGAATATCACATGCGCGACGGCCAGTACCGCGACCTTGCCCGCATGGGCGAGGCCGAGCGCCGCTTCCTGATGCGCACCGACTGGGGCTTCGTGCACCAGAACCCGGCCGATGGCCTGCGCATGACCGTGTCTGCCGGCGCCAATGTCGGCGAACGGCTGATGGCCGTCGGCGATCGCCACTACGGCAACATCCGCGCCACTGCCAGCGACTGGCTGGAGCGGGTGGAAATCGGCATCGACCGTATCGACGACCAGCCGCGCGCCTTTTCGGGCGGCATGCGCCAGCGCCTGCAGATCGCCCGCAACCTCGTCACCTCACCCCGCCTCGTCTTCATGGATGAGCCCACCGGCGGCCTCGACGTTTCGGTACAGGCGCGCCTGCTCGACCTGGTGCGCGGCCTCGTGCACGACCTCGGCCTTGCCGCCATCATCGTCACCCACGACCTCGCCGTCGCGCGTCTTCTTTCCCACCGAATGATGGTGATGAAGGATGGCGCCGTGATCGAGCAGGGTTTGACCGACCGCGTGCTCGACGATCCGCGCGAGCCCTATACCCAGCTCCTCGTCTCCTCGATTTTGCAGGTCTAATCATGGCTACGCCACTTGTTGTTTCCGAAGTCGCCAAAAGCTTCACCATGCACCTGCGCGACGGTATTCGCCGGCCGGTCGTCGCCAACGTCTCCTTCTCGGTGAAGGCGGGCGAATGCGTCGTTCTCGGCGGCCCCTCCGGCGTTGGCAAAAGCTCGATCCTGAAAATGCTCTACGGCAATTATGGCGTCGATGAAGGCCAGATTCTGATGGATCACGACGGCAAGCTGGTGAACCTCGCAACCGCCGAGCCGCGCACCGTGCTTGAAGTCCGACGCACCACGCTCGGCTATGTCAGCCAGTTCCTGCGGGTCGTGCCGCGCGTCTCCTCGCTCGACATCGTCGCCGAGCCGCTGCAGGCCCGTGGCATGCCGCTCGAAGAGGCCCGCACCCATGCGGCCGAACTGCTGAACAAGCTCAACTTGCCGCGCGAACTCTGGAGCCTGCCACCGGCAACCTTCTCCGGTGGCGAGCAGCAGCGCGTCAACATCGCCCGTGGTTTCATCACCGACCACAAGATCCTGCTGCTCGACGAGCCCACCGCTTCGCTCGACGCGAAGAACCGGGCGGTCGTCGTCGAACTGATCGCCGAGAAGAAGACCAAGGGCACCGCGCTGATCGGCATCTTCCATGACGAGGAAGTCCGTGACGCGGTTGCCGACCGCATCCTCGACGTCTCCGCGTTTTCCCCGCGAAAGGCTGCCGCATGAGCCAGAAGCTCGGGCTCGAGCCCTTTATCCACCCGACGGCGAGCGTCAACAATTCGACGCTCGGCCGCTACACCGAAGTGCAGGAGCGCTCAAGGCTCGACGAGGTCGAGTTCGGCGACTACTCCTACATCATGCAGGACGGCTCGATCTGGTGCGCAACGATCGGCAAGTTCGTCAACATCGCAGCCGCCGTGCGCATCAACGCCACCAACCACCCGACCTGGCGGGCGACGCTGCATCACTTCACCTATCGCGCGCCGAACTATTGGGACGATACCCAACTCGACCACGACCTTTTCGCCTGGCGGCGCTCGAACCGGGTGACGATCGGCCATGATGTGTGGATCGGCCACGGCGCCACCATCCTGCCGGGCGTCACTGTCGGCAATGGCGCGGTGATCGGCGCCGGCGCCGTCGTCTCGAAGGACGTCGAGCCCTACACCATCGTCGGCGGCGTGCCGGCCAAGCTCATCCGTGCCCGCTTCAACGAAGGCATCGGCGAACGCATGGACGCGCTCTCCTGGTGGGACTGGGACCACCAGCGCCTGCGCCGCGCACTCGACGATTTCCGCGAACTGACGGCCGAGGAATTTTTGGTGCGCTACGCCTGAGTGATACGGCGCCGGGCACAGGTTCGGCGCCGTTACGGCCCGTTCACCAGCTTCAGGATCAACTGATGAATGTTGCCGCCGTCTGTCAGTTCGACCTGGTCGAAGTCGCGGCTGCGCTGGCGTTGCACCTGCGAGAGCGCACCGAGGCGCTCGGTCATGACTGTTCTGATCTTGCGGCACTTCGGATCGTCGGGAACGGTCAGCCCCAACGTTGCCTGCTCGATCGCGCGCACCATCTCCTTGATGAAGTCACCATGTACGAGCTCGTGCTTGCGTACGCCGTCGATGAAGACGTCCCAGTTCTCGCGCGTGCCTGAAGGCAGCGGCTTTGCCGGTTTCGGCAGGGTGTAGGTGATGATCAGCTTCGGCTTTGCCACCGCCAGCACACAGGCGCCGCTCTGCTGCTCATACTTCCGCGTCCAGGTCAGCTTGAAATTGGTGTGGGCAATCGCCCTGCCGATACCAGCCTTGGGGCCGCGCTCGCCGATCGAGGCATAGAGTTCCGCGCCCGTCTGTCCGTTAACGGTGTAGAGCGCTTCCTTTTCGACCGGCTGCCATTCCGCCGAGGCGGTGTGCGGCGCGCTTGCGAAACAAAGGGCAATCAACCCAAAGCATAGGCTTCTGTTCAATCCGGTCCCTCGACATTCGCTCTTACGGCGCCAACTCCTGCCGGCCTTCCTTAACCGCGAATCGGAGGATGGCAACAGCGCAAAGTGCGAAGGCACCGCACGCTCGTCTGAGTGTGCGGTGCCTTTGTTGTCATATGTGTCCCTGCCGAGCCACCCATGGGAGGAGCAGCGGCCCGACGCCGGACGTTAGTTGACGGCCGTCAGCGTCATCGACGTGCCGGTTGCGGCCAGGTTGAGGCCAATCTGGCCGGTCACGCTGATCGTCTGCAGGTGGATGGACCCGGACGTGCCGCCGACGAGGATGTTGGCACCGATACCGGCGCCGACGGTCGCTTCCGCGGTTGCACCCTGATAGAGGCCGCCGAGCGAGCCGCGGTGGTAGCCGGCGGTCGGTGCGAACACGGCCCAGATCAGGCGGCTCTGCGTCGTGAAGCCGACATCGACGCCCATCTTGCGGATGGCGCCGGAATAGTGGTCGGAGGCTTCAGCACCCATGGTCGAGCGGAAGACGCAATCGACTTCCTTGGCCGACCCGAGCACGTAGCCGACACCGCCGGCAATGTTGCAGTCGAGGTAGCCGATCTTCACGCCATTGCTGGTGTCGGGCTCAGGCTGCGGTTGAACTGTCGCGAGATCGGCTGCGTTTGCGGCGATCGCGCCAGCGAGAACCAGAGACGCTGCGGACACCTTCACGGCAAAACTCTTTTTCATTCTTGTCTCCTTCTCGGAACGTCAGAAATGATTGTCATTTGACCGGCGGCACACGAACTCAAAAACATAGCGCACGCTGCAGGAAAACAAAGCCATAGCCCGCGATCGGGCAATTCCGTGGCAAGCTTTTAGCAGATGATAAAATTGGCCGGGTTTCCCCAACAATGACTGCAGATAGTGTTGAAAAAGCCACGAAAGGCGGGATTTGAGCCTTCTGCCGACACGTGTTGGCGCGGCATCGTGTGACGGCGGCGCCGAACGGCGCAGAGGGAGGCGGTCACCTCGGGAGAGGTTTCCGGTCGGGCGGCGACGCCGCCCGATCGGAGGAGACAATTAATCTCAGGCCTTTGCTGCCTGCGCCAGCACACCGGCGGCAACGCGAGCCGTCAGCGCCAGCGAAACGGCGCCAGCGTCCGGATGGCCGATGCTCTTTTCGGCGAGCGGCCGTGCACGGCCAAGCTTCGGCGTCAGGCTGGACGTGGCTTCGGCCGCTTCGGTCGCAGCCTTTGCCGCCGCCTGCCATGCCTCGATCAGCGGCCTTCCGGCGGCAAACTCGCGCTCGAGGGTCTCGACGAAAGGCACCAGCGCATCGACCAGCGTCTTGTCGCCGATACGGGCGCGGCCGAGGCGGGTCACGCCATCGAGCGCACGGCGGGCGCCGTCGACAACAGCGGCATCGCTCGGGGCTGCATCATCGTTGAAGGCATTGCTCCAGGCGCGCAGCAGCAGGCCCCAGATCGCACCCGACGTGCCGCCGGCCCGGTCCGCCCAGGCATCGCCCGCCACCGCCAGCACGCTGGCGGCACCTGCGCCGGCAGCCACAGCGGCCTTTGCCGCTTCGTCCGCCGCCGCCGAACCGCGGCGCATACCCTGTCCGTGGTCGCCGTCACCGGCAAATGCGTCGATGCGACCGAGCTCGTCTTCCGCCTGCTTCAGCGCTTCGGCCATTTCGCCGATCAGCCGCGCAATGCACACGCCGCTCCGACGGGAAGCCTCGGAAGCCGGCGCGAAGGAGATCGCGTCCTCGTCATCCTTCAGCGTGTCCGTCGCGGGCTCGGTGGCAATGATCGCCCCCTTGCGCAGCGCCGGCGCATCGCAGGCCGCGCGCCAGTAGGTCTCGAGTTCGTCATTCAGCCACATCAGCGTCAGCGAGCAACCCTGCATGTCGAGGCTGGTGACGAATTCACCGCATTCCGGATCGACGATCTCGAGGCCGGCTGCCTTCAGTTCCTTTTCGATCGCGACCCAAAGCACGAAGAGTTCTTCATATTTGGTCGAGCCGAGGCCGTTCAGAAGCGGTGCGACCTTGCGCACATCAGCCGGCCGCTCGGCAAGCAGCTTGCCGACGAGCAGCTTGGCGAATTCTGTCGCCGAAACCATCTTTTCTTCGCGGATGCCCGGCTCGCCGTGGATGCCGAGACCAAGCGCCATCTCGCCCTTCGGAACGGTGAAGAGCGGTCCCTTGGCGCCCGGAAGCGTGCAGCCGCCGAAAGCAACGCCGAAGGAGATGGTGCGGTCGTTGGCAAGACGGGTGACGCGCTCGACCTCATCGAGATTGAGGCCCGCTTCGGCAGCAGCTCCAGCAACCTTGAAGACCAAGAGGTCGCCGGCGATGCCGCGGCGCTTGGCAGGCGTTTCAGCCGACGCGCTGGCAACGTCGTCCGCCACCGGCACGATGCGCACGTCGATGCCTTCGGCGCGCAGGCGCTCGGCGGCAACGCCGAAATTCAAGACGTCGCCGGCATAGTTGCCGAAGCCGAGCAACACGCCGCCGCCCTGGTCGGCCACTCGGCAGACGCGGGCAACGGCCGCGGTTGACGGCGAGGCAAAGACATCGCCTGCCACGGCCGCATCCGCCATGCCCGGGCCGACATAGCCGGCAAAGGCCGGATAGTGGCCGGAGCCGCCGCCAACGACGACGGCGACCTTGCCCTTCGGCACCTTGGTCGAGCGCACGACCCCGCCCTTCACGAGACGGACGTTGCGCGCGTAGATCGAGCTGAATCCGGCAAGCGCGGTCGTCGCAAATTCTTCCGGTGCGTCAAAGATTGTGGTCATCGCGTCTCTTCCCTTAGTCGCGAGGCAGAATACGCCTCAGATAGTCTCGATTGGCGGCGCTGACGGAGAGCCCGTCGCCACCGTAATGCTCGCAGAGGAACGGGCTGTCGAAGCCATGCGCCAAGGCCATGCGGATCGCCGCCCGATAGTTGATGACGCCGAATTCCAGCGGCGCCGGATGAGTAACCACCAGACCCGAGGTCTCATCCTCGGTGCGGTAGTAATTCTTGACGTGCCAGTATTTGGCGAAGGGTGCAACCTTTGCCATCATTGGCTGCCAGTGCTCGACCGGGCGGTGAAGCCGCACGAGATTGCCGAGATCGGCATTGATGCCGACGTTCGGCAGGCCGACATCGGTAACGAATCGCACGGCGCTGTCGGCCGAGCCGATATAGGTGTCCTCGTACATTTCGAGCGCGAGCTCGATGCCGAGTTCCTCGGCATGGCGACCGAGTTCGCGGATGCGCTGAACCGCCTTCTGCCAGATTGCCGGTTCTTCCGGGTTCTTGACGCCATCGACGGTCCAGAACCAGAGCGCCTTCTTCTGGGCGTCGGTCAAGGGTCCGAAGAAGCCGAAGGAGACCGAGCCCGCGCCGATCGCCGCAGCCGTGTCGATGACCCGATGCCCATAGGCGAGATATTCGTCGCCATGCTCGGGATCGATGACGCTACGACGCGCCGTCGAGATCGCCGGCATGGAAAGGCCGAGGTCTCGCGTCAGCTTGACGAAGTCATCCCGGCGCGAGGCCGACAGATCGGCGAGCCGGATCCAGCTGTCGGTCGGGTCGAGTTCGGTGAAGCCGGCGTCGACGACATCGGCGAGCGTTTCTGCCCATTGTTCGACCGACTGATCCTGAACGGAGCTGCCATCGGCAGCCAAGTTCGGGTACTGGATCATCGCGGCCGCGATCGGCCAGGTTTCACGGGTCCATTTGCGCGATGGGTTCGCCATGGTTTTCCTCACTCATTCTTGCGACGCAGTCCCGAAGGGGGGCCGCGCCGCGTTTTTCCGATGCGCTCGTTTGGGGTGCGGCGGCTCCGTCAAGCCGCCGCGCTGCCGTCGCCATGCGGGGGAGCCGCATCTTGGCTGCGCTTGCGGACCAGGCCGATCAGCCCGAAGACAAGCGGCGACAGCAGAAGGGCAAGAGCAAGCGCCATCAGAGAGGAAACCAGCGGATTTGACCAGAAGATGTTCAGGGTACCGCCGGAAAGAAGCATCGACTGGCGGAAGGCGTCCTCAGCCTTGTCGCCGAGCACCATGGCCAGAACCAGCGGCGCCAGCGGGTAGTCGAGCTTCTTGAAGACATAGCCAAGCACGCCAAAGCCGATAACCATGAAGATGTCGGAGACCGAGTTTGCCACCTGATAGGCGCCGGAGAAGATGACGGCGACGATGATCGGGCCGATGATCGCAAAGGGCACGCGCAGGATCGAGGCGTAGAGCGGCACGGTGGCGATCACCAGGAACACGGCGACGACGTTACCGAGATACATGGACGCGATCAGGCCCCAGACGAAGTCCGGCCGCTCGGTAAAGAGCATCGGGCCGGGGGTAAGACCCCAGATCATCAGGCCGCCCATCATGACGGCCGCGGTTGCCGAGCCGGGAACGCCGAGCGCCAGCATCGGCAGAAGCGCCGAGGTGCCGGCCGAATGGTCGGCGGTTTCGGGTGCGACGACGCCGCGCGGGTCGCCCTTGCCGAACTTCGACTTGTCACGGGCCGAGCGGCGGGCAACGCCGTAGCTCATGAACGACGCGGCGGTCGGGCCGGCGGGCGTGATCCCCATCCAGATGCCGATGATCGTCGAGCGCAGGATCGTGAACCAGTAGCGCGGGATCTCGACCAGCGTGCGACCGATCTCGACGAGCTTGACGCGCGCCTTGATGCCTTCGAAGCGCAGACCTTCTTCCGTCGTCAGCAGCAGTTCGCCGATACCGAAGAGGCCCATGACCGCGATCAGGAAACTGACGCCCTTGATCAGGGTCGGGATATCGAAGGTCAGGCGCAGGTCGCCGGAGATCGTGTCCATGCCCACGGATGCAAGGGCAAAGCCGAGCATCATCGAGACGAGCGTCTTGAAGGGCGATTGCGCGCCCATCGATATGAAGCTTGCAAAAGCCAGGAAATAGACGGCGAAATATTCCGGCGACGAGAAGCGCAGCGCGAAGTTCGCAACCCATCCGGAAAGCAGCGTGATCATCACGACGCCGGCGAGCGCACCGATGCCGGCGGAAACGAAGGCGAGCGTCAGTGCCCGGCTCGCCTGCCCGGCTTTCGCCATCGGGTAGCCGTCGAACGTGGTCGCCACCGACGAGGGTTCGCCGGGAATGTTGAACAGGATCGATGTGGTCGATCCGCCAAAGAGCGCGCCCCAGTACATGCAGGAGAGCAGGATGATGGCGGAGATGGGATCCATCGAGAACGTCAGCGGCAAGAGCAGCGAAACGCCGTTCGGCGCGCCGAGGCCGGGCAGCACGCCGACCAGAATGCCGAGCGTGACGCCGATCATCATCAGCAGGATATGGTTCCAGCTGAGGATGTGTCCGAAGCCATCGATCAAAAGACCGATATTTTCCATGTCATTCCTCCCGGGGCTTAAAGCGCGTCACGATCCTTGAGGCTCGCTGCCTGCGCTTTAAGTCTGTGATTTTTTTGCTTGTCGTTAGCGCAAGAGCGCCGTGCGCGCTTGCGCGACATGCCCTTGGGCGGTCGGGATCAATAGATCCCGAACCAGGCCTCGATCGGTCCCTTGAGCAGCGGAACCTTGAAACCGAACTCGAAAATGATGAAGAAAAACAGCGAAACGGCGATACCCGACGGCAACGCGATCCACCATTTGTAGCGCCCCTGGAAGCGCATGGTTCCGGCGATATAGAGCGCCGTGCCGACATAGAGGCCGAGCCAGGCGGATACGCCGGCAAAGGCGACCAGCGGCAGCAGGAACGACGTCACCACCTTGGCGCGGTGGCCGTCGATGAAGATCTCGCCGGAACCGCGATGTTTGACAAGGGCGTGGATCGCATTGGCGACGCTTCCGAGAAGGATCAGAAGGCCGACATAGAAGGGAAAATAGCCGGCTTCGGGACCGAATTCCGTCCAGCCCGCGCCGATATCGAGAGATCCGTAGCAGACCGCAGCGCCAAAGGCGCCGGTCAGCGCGGCAACACCAAGCTCAACCGCGAAGCGGGAGACCCCATTCGCACCGTTCTCGCTCATGATCGTGACCTTTCAAAGCGAATGACGGGCGCCGGATGGCACCCGTCCCGATCGTCGCCTGTTAGTTGGCGAGCCAACCTTCGCGCTTCAGCACTTCGCCGACAGCAGCGCCATCCATCTCGATGGCGGCCTTGAAGTCTTCGCCGGCGATGTAGGCGGGCGACTGCGACGTGTCGGTCAGGTACTTCGCCCATTCCGGCGTTTCCGAAACCTTGCGCATCAGGTCGGCATAGAACTTGACCACATCCTGGTCAACGCCAGCCGGCAGCCAGACGGTGCGCGGCATGGAGTAGTTGTCGATGGCGATGCCCGATTCCTTGCAGGTCGGAATGTCGCTCCAGCCCTTGTCGCCAGCAACCTTGGCGTCGTTGGTGAGCTTGACGCTTTTGAAGACGCAAAGCGGCTTGACCATGCCGGCCTGCCACTGACCGAGGTTTTCGCTCGGGTTGTTGACGTTGGCGTCGAGGTGCTCGCCGGCGAGCTGGACGGCTGCTTCGCCGCCGCTCTTGAACGGGATGTAGTTGATCGTCGCGCCGGTCGCCTCGTTGATCATCGAGGTCAAGATCTGGTCAACGTCCTTCGACTGGCTGCCGCCGATCTTCAGGCCGCCTTCCTTCGCCTTGGCGGCAAAGTCGGCAGCGGTGTTGTAGGAGGCCTTGCCGTTGACCCAGAGAACGAACTCGTCGGAAGCAAGCGCCGCAACCGGCGTCAGGTCTTCAGCCTTGTAGGGAACCTTGGCGCGGACCGGCAGCAGGTAGGCGTTGTTGGTGCCGAATGCCAGCTTGTAGGCATCGCCCTTGTTGGTCGCCGTGTAGACGAAGCCTTCGGCGCCGCCGGCGCTGCCCTTGTTGGTGACGACGACCGGAGCCTTCATCAGCTCGTACTTGCCGATAATCGCCTGGATCGTGCGGGCGAAGATGTCGGTGCCGCCGCCCGGGCCTGCAGTGACGACGAATTCAACCGGACGGTCGGGCTCGAAAGCGGCGGCCGGAGCGGCAACGCCGAAAACGGCTGCCATGATGCATGCGATGGATACGGTATTTTTCATGCGGGTCCTCCCGTTTTTGTGGTTCTGCGGCGCAAGACCTCCTCCTGCGCCGTTATTGCTTGAAAGCGTGCGAAATCAGGCAGCAGCCTTGAGAGCCGCCTTTTTCTTCGCCATGCGCACCGCCAGAAGCAGCGCTTCGCGGCTGGCGCCAACGTCGGCGATGCCCTTGCCGGCGATGTCGTAGGCAGTGCCGTGAGCCGGCGTGCACAGCGGGAACGGCAGGCCGCCCATCATGGTCACGCCCTTGTCGAAGCCGATCAGCTTCATCGCGATCTGGCCCTGGTCGTGGTACATGGTCATGACGGCGTTGTAGCCTTCCTTCAGGGCGCGGCCGAAGACTGTGTCAGCCGGGAACGGGCCGTCGACGTTGAAGCCGCGCGCCTTAGCCTTTTCGACGGCCGGCTCGATGATGTCGATCTCTTCCATGCCGAAGCTGCCGCCGTCTCCGGCGTGCGGGTTGAGCCCGGCAACAGCAATCTTCGCCTCGCTGTAACCGGCTTCCTTGAGGCAGCTCTGGGTCAGCTCGAGCTCGGCAAGGATCGCCTCGACCGACAGGTTGTCGGCCACTTCCTTGATCGGAATGTGCGAGGTGACGCGGGCGTTCCAGACCTTCTCGAGAACGTTGAATTCCCGGACCTTGCCCGTGAAGTTGAGAACGTCGGAGACGAAACGGATCTCGTCGTCGTAGCCCGGATAGGCAAAGCGCATCGCCTTCTTGTTGAAGGGCGTGAAGCAGACTGCTTCCGCCTTGCCGGCATGCGCCAGCTCGAGCGCTACGCGAAAGTTGCGGGTCGCAAAGGTGCCGCCCGCAAGCGTCGCCTCGCCGCGAACGACGTCGGCCGGATCGAGATGCCCAAGGTCGACGAACACGTGGCGCTCGGTCCCGACGGCGTCGAGGCCCTCCAGGGTCGAGGATGCAAGGTCGAGCGTGACGCCGGCAATGCGGGCGCCTTCATCGAGGATGCGACGATCGCCGATCGTGATGATGTGGGCAGCCTCACGAATATCGGAAAGCGCCAGCAGCTTTGCCGTGAGCTCCGGGCTGATGCCGGCCGGATCGCCCATAGCGAGCGCGATGACAGGACGCGCGCCGGTAGCGGCTACACCGTTGGTCGTCATGAGAGATGTCCTCCACTTCAATCTTTCGACAGCCGTCATACGTTATTCAAAATTCTGCATCAAGTCTTTTGTATTCTGTATGCAGCATTTTCTGTTGACGATATCGGGGGCCGTCTCCATGCTTTAATGAGACAGCGCTGATTCAATTGGCGCGAACGGGAACAGACGGCCGACACTTCAGTCGCCAGATGCAGAAGCGAAACGATGAACGAAATTACCTCTCTGGAGAAACGCCCCGAGGGCGGTCCCGGCCCGATCCGCCGCACTGCGCTGCACGACACGCTTGTCACGCATCTGCGCGACATGATCATCGAGGGTGATCTCTCGCCCGGCACGCGGCTTCATGAAGGTCAGCTCGGCGAGCAGCTCGGCGTCTCGCGCACGCCGCTGCGCGAAGCCATCAAGTATCTGGCAAGCGAAGGGCTCGTGGAGCTCGTTCCGAGCCGCGGCGCCGTCGTCAAGCGCTTCAGCGCCAAGGACGTACAAGACATGCTGACGGTTTTGCAGACGCTGGAAGAGCTTGCCGGCAAGCTCGCTTGTGAAGCCGCCAGCGACGCCGGCATCGCCGAAGTTCGCGCGCTCCACGACGAGATGGTCGCGCGATACAAGGCCGGGGACCGGCTGCAATACTACAAGCTCAACCAGCAGATCCATTCGGCCATCGCCCAACTGGCGGCAAACGCCGCCTTGGCGGATATGCATGCGATCTTGCAGACGCGGCTGAAGCGCATTCGCTTCATCGGCCACGAGGGACCTGAAAAATGGGCAGCGGCCGTTGCCGAGCATGAGGAAATGATCGTCGCGCTCGAAGCCCGCGACAAGGCAAGGCTCTCCGAAGTTCTCGGTCGGCACCTTATGAATGCCTGGGAACGGGTGCGCGCCGCGGTGTAGGCGACGCTCCAGCTTCAGCGCAAGTGAGCCCCCGCGGGCTCGCCCGGTCGCGCCTTCTGTTAGAACTTTGCATAGCCGTTGATAACGGCCGCGGCATTTCTCGCGCCGCCTGATTTTGCCATGCGATGGTTGCGTCCAGCAGTGAGAGATTGGAAGGAACGACCGTCGCCCTAGCGTTACAGATTTGCCTCGCGAACAGGCCATATTACTTGGAGCGCAATTAAGAATATTCGAATTCTATTGACTTTACCCTGATCGAAATTCACTGAATCCACGGTGGGGCGGAGACGGGAACGAAGATGGGGCGGCGACAGCTTCGGGGACTGCTTGCGACAGTGGCGATCCTCTGTCCAGGCGCAGGCTTGGCAGAGCCGGTTCAAAGAACCCCACCCGTAGCCGGATCGGTAATTGCCCGCAAATCCGGCGAGGAGGTTCGCTTCGTCGACGTTTCGAGCTGGCGCTTCGTCGATCTCGCACAGGACCTCTTGTCCGGCGATATCTTGCGCACCAATGCGACCGGGGCGCTGGCGGTGCTTTTCTCCGACCACACCCAGATCCGGCTCGGCCGCAACACGGCGCTGCGCGTCAAGCGCATGGGTACGAATACGGGCGCGGGCAGCGATACCAATCTCGAATTGCAGTCGGGTACGATCTGGGCACGGGCGGAACGGGGCGGCCAGGGCCTCACGATCGATACGCCGGCGGCAACGGCTGCCATACGCGGCACCGACTGGACGCTGACGGTTGCCGGCGACACGACCTCCCTGACCGTGCTTGAAGGCGTGGTCGAGCTCAGCAACGACCTCGGCAGCGTCACCGTGAAACAGGGCGAAGGCGCCGTTGCCGCGATCGGGAAGGCGCCGACCAAGATCGTGATCGTGACGCCGAAGGACCGCGAGCAGATGCTCTTCCATCTGTCCTTGCGCGACGCCTTTGCCCTGATGCCGTCAACCCCGCTCAAGGTGCGCGACATGCGCAATGCGCGCGACCGGATCGAAGCCCGGCCGGAATCGTCGCGCTCGGCCGAAGACTGGCTGACGCTGGCCGAAATCCAGCTGCGGTTCGACGGGCGGTCCCAGGCCACGGCCGCCCTTCAACAGGCCCGACGCCTCAGCCTCAACCGGTCTCAAGCCGCACGCGCCTACCTCGTCGAAGCGCTGATTGCCGGTTCCGAAAGCCGCTACGGCGATGCGGCACAGCTGTTCGAAAAGGCAGCCCCGGGGCTTGACGCCGACCGCCGCTCCGTTGCGGCCTTCGGCGGCTATTTTGCACGCGCTCTCGCCGACCCGGACCGGATCGAGGAGCCACCGTCTCAGGCAACGGGTGCCTATGGGGCCTTCGCTGCGGCCTGGACCGCGGGCTTTCGCACCGATATCCGCGCAGCGATCGAAACGATCAAGAAGGCGGAAAGGCGATATCCGGACGATCCGTTCCTTCCGGCGGCCCGGGCGCAATTTGCAATGCTGCTCGACGATCGAGACGAAACGCGCGCTGGTATCGAAAAGGCGCTTGCGAACGACCCTGATGATCCGACCGCGCTGGAATCGCGCGCCAAGTATCGTTTGCTCATTGAAAACGACCGGGAGGGCGCGCTGACGGATCTCGAGCGGGCCCTGGAAATCACGCCGGGCGACCCCTCCCTCTGGAACTGGGTGGGCCTGTCAAAAAGCGAGCGGGGCGACAATCGCGGCGCCGAGAGAGCATTCCGGAAGGCCGTGGAACTCGATCCGGCCGATCCGCTCTACCATGCCAACCTGGCCTATCAATACCTGGACGAAATGCGGCTTGCGGAAGCAAAGCGCGAGATCGATGCCGCGCTCGCGATCGACCCCTCCTTCGACCTCGTGCTGGTCGCACGCGGGCGATACCATTTGCAGAACGGCGACCTGGATAAGGCGCTCGACGACCTCTTGGCCGGTTCCACCGCCAACCCCGCCTATTCCAACGCGCAATTGCTGCTGTCGGCGGCGCACTATGAAAAGGGCGACCGTATCCCGGCGGCGCAGGCTCTCGACAATGCCGACCGGCTCGACCCGAACGATCCCGTTGTCTCAACCGTGCGCACCGCGATTGCGATCGACGAATACGATTCCGATGCGGCGATCCGCTATGCGCAAGAAATCATGCGACGCACCCGGGCACGCGGCGGCGAAAGCGCGCCGCTCGGCGCCAATCAGGATGCCGGATCGACGCTCAACGACGCCTTCCGCCTGCAGGGGTTGAACGCCTGGGGGCAATATTACGGCGATGTGGTCTTCGATCCGTTCACGGGATCGAGCTATGTCGACCAGGCGATCCGCGGCAGCGTCAATCCGCTGTTCAACACCTATGATTTCGATGGCAGCCCCGTCGTCAACACCGCCAATCCGCAAAGCTTCTCCGCCTTCTTCCAGGGGCTGCTGATCGAGCCGCATATGCTGGCAAGCCGCGAGCGCACGGCGAACCTCGTCCAGCGGCCGTTTTTCGAGGCCGCGGTCGCAGGCGGCATCATCGCCGACAGCGACCATGAGGGCGGAATCGGCGAAGCGGAACTGCGCGGACTGACGTTCTCGCCCTTCCCGATCAGCGTCTACGGCAATCTGCATTGGGAGAAGCCGCGCGATACGATCGATATCGGCAATGGCCTGGCGGTCGAGCGTGAAGCACGCCTGCTTGGCGGCAATGGCTATGTGACGGCCTCCCCGACGCCGGATGATAGGGTCGTGGCCTATGCCAACTACGGCGATCTTGATGATAAACGCAGCATTTTCGATATCCCGCCTCCGCCTTTCATCCCCTTCAATCTCGATGGGATAAACGACAACGACTCGACGCGCCTTTTGTCGGGGGTGGCATGGAGCCACACCTTCGGCTACCGCAACATCGCCAATGCCGCGTTCTTCTTCTCCGATGAGAACAGCACGGACAACGAGCGGGTTCGCTTTTCGGACATCAGATTTCCCGACCTTGCCACCAGCCGGAGCGAGGACAAGCAGAGAACCTATATCGCCGCCATCAATCACCTTTACGGTGACGGCGATTTCACCTGGCGCTACGGTGTCGAAGGCGGCGTGGTAAAGTCATCGAGCGCGTTCGACATTTTTGACCCGCTGGGCGTCAGCACCGGCAGCAGCAATGTGCCCGTCATCGCATCGGGTTCGACGTCCGCGACACAGACCGTCGCGAAGGCCTATATCGACACGATCTACGAAATCACGCCCGACCTGAAGACGGAAGGCGCCCTCTTTGCGCGCTACATCGAAGGCGTCAACGATGGCGATGTCAGGCTAGAGCCGAAAATTGGCATCGCCTGGGCGCCGGCTGAAGGGCATTGGCTGCGCGCGGCCGCCATGCGCGACGGCCTCAACTTCGACGTCGCCACCCTTGCGCCGATCGGCATCGTCGGGCTGCAGCCGAACCAGTTGCGCTTCGGCGCCGAAGGCTATGCCGATACGCTGGCATTGCGTTGGGACGCGGAATGGAACAGCTGGTTTTTCACCGCACTCGACTACCAGCACCAGGAGGTGCGGCAGCTCGCGCTCGACATTCCGCTTTCCACCACCAGCCTGGCCTATGCCAAGGTCGGGCTCGACCGGGTTGCGGCAACGGCGAACTTTGCCATCGGCCACGGCTTCGGCCTCTCGCTGACTGCGGCCCACACGGAAGCCGACGTCAAGGAGCACACCGGCAACCAGCCGGGAGAACTGCTGTTCGTGCCCGAAAACACCGCTCAGGCGGCGCTGACATGGGTCAGCACGGCGAACGTCAAGACGACCGTTGCTGCCAACTATGTCGGCGCGCGACCCGGTGGTGGAAAAGACCTCGACGATTTCTGGACACTCGACGCGGCCTTGCAGTGGGAGCCGTTCGACAAGCAGATCGAGGTCGATCTGGCGGCCTTCAATCTGCTCGATGAAGACTTCGAAGTGGGCAATGGCCTGCCCGGCTGGGGACGAACGTTCAAGGGCACGATCAAAGTGCGGTTCTGATGGAGGAGCGCGTCACGGTGCAGGCATCGAGTGGTCGGTCTGGACAATGGGACAGCCCCCGCTTCCTGCAACGGCGGCTGAAGCTTCTCGCGCTCGCGGTGTTCGTCGCCATTGCGCTGTCGCTGGCGACCTTGACCAATGCCTGGCGGCTGAACGAGTTGCGCAGCTTCGACTACCTGTCGACCATCGACGGCCCGCCGCTGCCCGAGGACAGCCCGATCATCGTTGCCATCGACGAACCGTCGATGGCCGAAATCGGTCGCCAGTGGCCCTGGCCGCGCGCCCTGCATGCGCGCCTCATCGAGGCGCTGCGCAAGGCCGGCGCCCGCGCGATCGGCATCGACGTAATTTTTGCCGAGCCTTCGGCCGATCCCGCCAACGACGAGGCGTTGGAAAAGGCGCTCGGCGCGGACGTGGTTCTTGCCGGCGACCAGACGCTGGTGGAGGCGCCTCAGGCCGACCAGTTCGTGCGCACCGAGCCGCTCGCCCGCTTCATCGCAAAGGGCGCTTGGACCGGGATCGCCTCCGTCAGCCTCAGCGGTGACGGAACGTTGCGTGCCGTTCCCGACTACCCGGACGGCTTTGCCGCGGTGCTCGCGGCAATTGCAGGTGCGAAATCGCACGCACCGCCAAAGGACGCGCTGATCCAGGTCTTCGGACCGGCGCGGACCTATCCCACCGTCTCCTATTACCAGGCACTCGACCCCGACAATTTCCTTCCCGAAGGCATGTTCGAGGACCGCGTCGTGCTCGTCGGTTTCAGCCTGCAGAATGCGCCATCGATCGCCGAAGGCGGGGCCGATGCCTTCACCACATCGGACACCGTGCATTCGAACAAGCTCGTTTCGGGCGTCGAGATGCAGGCGACCATCTACGACAATCTGGCCCATGAGCTTTTCATCCAGCGCGCCGCGAGGCCCTATGTGGTTGCAGCCATTGCGCTGGCTGCGATGCTGGCGGCCTTCTCGGTGCTACGCACGACCGGCTGGCGCACTCTTGCCTACGGCGCCGTCGCCATCGGCCTCATCGTCGCCGCCAGCTATGCCGCAATGCGCCTCGGCCATGTCTTCCTGTCGCCGCTAGGGCCCGGGCTTGCGTTCCTTGCCGTGACTGCCGGCCAGGCCGGGCTCGACTATGCGGAGGAGCGCAGGAAGCGCCGAGAAATCACCCGCGCCTTCCAGCAGTACCTCTCCCCTGCCCTTGTCGAGCGTTTGGCGAAGGACCCGTCGCACCTCAGGCTCGGCGGCGAACGGCGCACGCTGTCGATCCTCTTTTGCGACATCCGGGGCTTTACGACCATTGCCGAGGAAATGAAGGAGGATCCGGAGCGATTGACTGCGCTGGTCAACCGGCTGCTGACGCCGCTTTCGGAAGCCGTGCTCGAACAGGGCGGCACCATCGACAAATATATCGGCGATTGCCTCATGGCCTTCTGGAACGCACCGCTCGACGATCCCGACCATGCCGTGCACGCCGTCGGGGCGGCGCTCGACATGCTTGCGCGGCTGGAACGGGTGAACCGGGAACTCGAGGATGAGGCGAAACGGGACCGCCGATCGGCCCAAACCCTGAGGATCGGCATCGGCATCAATACCGGCGAATGCGTCGTCGGCAACATGGGTTCACACCAGCGCTTCGACTATTCCGCCCTTGGCGACGCCGTCAATCTTGCATCCCGCCTCGAAGGCGCATCGAAGGACTACGGCATCTCACTGCTCCTCGGTGAGGAGACCGCGCGTCTTGTCGAGAAGACGTTCCCGGTCGCCGAACTCGATCGCATCACCGTCAAGGGCCGCAGCGCCGTATCGCCGGTCTTCACCGTTGCCATCGGTGCGAAGAAAGAAGCGCTCGAACGCCATCGGGCCTTCGTGCAGGCCAAGTATGACGGCACACTTCGGGTGCATGACGTGGTGTTCGACCAGTTGAAGAGCGCCCTGCCGCCGCTCGCGCGCTACTACGAAAGGGAACGCTCCCGCATCGATACGTCAAGGCGGGAACCCAAGTGAACGAGCGAAAGTGACCGGGCGAAATCAGTCGCGCGGTCAGTGGAGCCCGCCGACGCCGAGCAACCGTTCGACGGCGTCGTGATCTCCCGCCAGCGCGTCCGGCGTTCCGGACCATGCGATCCGGCCGCGTTCGAGCACGATCACCCGGTCGGCAAAGTCGAGCGCGCTCTGGATCCGTTGTTCGACGAGCACGATCGTCATGTCGCCGGTCTTTGCCAGTTCGGCAAACGCCTCCATCAGTTCCTCGCAGATGACGGGCGCCAGGCCCTCCAAAGGTTCGTCGAGCAGCAGGATCGACGGACGGCCGAGGATGGAGCGTGCCGTTGACAGCATCTGCTGTTCGCCGCCGGAAAGCTGGCTGCCGAGATTGCGCCGGCGCTCGAAGAGACGCGGGAACATGTCGTAGGCTTCCTGGATCGCGCTTTTCGGTCGGCTTTTGAGGCCGACGAACAGGTTCTCCTCGACGGTCAACGTTGGGAAGACGCAGCGCGCCTGCGGCACGAAGCCGAGGCCCTGCATGGCGCGCGCAGCGCTTGGCAACGCGGTTACGTCCGTCCCGCCCATGCGGATGCGGCCGTCATAGCGCCGCGTCTGGCCGGCAAGCGTCGCAAGCAACGTCGTCTTGCCCATGCCATTGCGGCCGAGCACGGCTAGGCGGGCGCCCGCCGGGACGGCAAAGGATAAGCCTTCGAGCACCCGCGTCGGCCCATAGCCGGCGGATAGGTTTTCCACCTCAAGCGGCGTGGCTGGCATTGGCATAGCTCCCCAGATAGGCTTCCCGCACGCGCGGATCCTTCGTCACGTCGGACGGCGAACCGTCGAAGATGATCGCGCCGGCGGCCAGTACGACCACGCGCTTGGCAAAGCGAAAGACGAGATCCATGTCGTGCTCGATCATCAAAACGGCGAGATCGGCCGGCAGGTCGGCGAGCGCCTGTTCGATGCGACCGGTGTCGCTCTGCGGCACGCCGGCGGCGGGCTCGTCGAGCAGCAGCACCCGCGGCTTCAGCGCCAGCGCAACGGCGATTTCCAGCAAGCGTTGCTGACCGTAGGCGATCTCGCTCACCTTGCGGTGCATCAGTTCCCGAAGCCCGAGCTTGCCGAGAAGGTCTTCCACCTCGGCCATGACATCGGGCATGCCGAGAAAATTGCCGAACAGGCGACCGGCGCGGCCGGTGCGTTGCAGGACGGCAAGCGCGACATGCTCGCAAGGCGTCATGTCGGCAAAAAGCCGCGTCACCTGGAACGAGCGCACAAGCCCGCGCCGCACCCGGCCGATGGCGTCGACACCGGTCACGGCCTCACCGTCAATGCGCACCTCGCCTGAATCCGGTTTGAGATTGCCGGTCACGAGATTGACGAAGGTCGTCTTGCCGGCGCCGTTCGGCCCGATCAGCGCGACCCGGTCGCCCGGCGCCATGCTGAGGCTGACGTCATTGGTGACCGCAAGCCCACCGAAGGCGCGTTTCAGATTGCGGACTTCAAAGATCGGCTGCATCACCGTGCCTCCTTGCGGCGGGCGAAGAACGCAGCCGCGGTGCCATAGATGCCCTTCGGCGCGAAGAGTACGACGGCGATCAAAAGCGCGCCGACCATCGTCAGCCAGTGGAAGGGATTGGCGGCCGAGACGACGTCCTCAAAGAACATGAAGACGACAGTGCCCGTGAGCGCGCCGAAGAGCGAGCCGGTACCGCCGAGCACCAGCATGACCAAGCTTTCGGCCGACATGGTGAAGGAGAGGCTGTCGAGCCCGACGACCTGGGTGGAGATCGCATTCAGCGCGCCGCCGACGCCGGCAACGGCACCGGATATGACGTACATCTTGGTCAGCGCGATCTTCGGCGACGCCCCCATCGAGCGGATGCGGATCGGATCTTCCTTGATGCCGCGGCACAGCATGCCGAAGGGCGAGCGCACGATCAGCCGCAGCACGACGAAGACAATAGCAAGCAGAGCGACGCCGAAGAGATAGGCCGTGCGGCCCCAGAGGTCGAACTCGTAGAGGCCGAGAAGCGCCGTCGGCGCAATGCCGGAAAGCCCGTCGCTGCCGCCGGTCCACGACGAAGCCTTGTTGGCGAATTCGTGGAAGAGATGGATGAGCGCGATCGACAGCACCAATTGCGGTAGCCCGTGGGCGCGCAGGATGACGACCCCGCAGACAAGCCCGGCGACCGCTCCGGCGACGATGCCGAAAGAGAGCATCGCCAGCGGATCGTTGATGCCGTAATGCGCCGAGGCGATGCCGGCCGCATAGGCGCCGGCGCCGAAGAGGGCCGCGTGCCCGAGCGTCGCGACACCGCAGTAACCGGTGACAAGGTCCAGCGACAACACCAGAAGCGCGGCGGCGATGATCCGGGTCAGGAGCGCCAGATTGTTGGGGAAGAGGAAGTACCCGATCACCGCGACCAGCAGGATCACCGCCAGTCCGATGAGGTCGCCGCCGCCGAACCGTCGGCGCACGGGAGCGGTCGCGAGCAAGTCGTTCGTCGTCGTCATGGTCATCCCTTGGCCCTCCCGGCGAGCCCGCGCGGGAAGACGCAGATGATCGCGATCACGGCCAGATAGAAGAAGAATTCGCCGAATTCCGGCATGAGATAACGGCCGGTCGTATCGATCGCGCCGAGCAGCAGGCAGGCGACGAGCGCGCCCGGGATCGAGCCGGCACCGCCGACGGAGACGACCACGAGGAACGTCACCATGTAGCGCAGCGCATAATAGGGTTCGACCGGCAGAAGTTCGGCGCCGACCACGCCGCCGAAGGCGGCAAGTCCGACGGCGACAGCAAAGCTCACCGCATAGACGATTTCCGTGCGCACCCCGAGGGCAGCCGCCATTGCCGCATTATCGACGGAGGCCCGCAGCTTGACGCCGAAGGCGGTCTTTTCGATCGCGTACCAGAGGCCGGCTGCAACCGCGAGGCCGCAGACGATCGCAAAGATGCGATGCGTGGCGATCGCCCGGAAACCGAGATCGACCGAGCCCTGCAGTTCGCCAGGCAGCGGCACCGTCTTCAGCGTCGGGCCGAAGACATAATTGGCAATGCCGATGATGCAGAACGTAATGCCGATGGTCATCAGCACCTGCGTCAGTTCCGGTGCGCCGTAGATCCGCCGGTAGAGCAGCCGCTCGATCGGCACGGCGATGATGATGGTGCCGACGATCGCGAGCAGCACGGCAAAGCCATAGGCAAGGCCGAGATCGCGTGCCGCGTAGGAGGCAATGTAGCCGCCGATCATGGCAAAGGCGCCGTGCGCCAGATTGACCACGCGCATCAAGCCCATGGTGACCGAAAGGCCGATGGAGATGACGAAGAGCACCATGCCGTAGGCAAGGGCGTCGATCGCAATGCTGAGGACGGTTTGCATGGGGCTATCCGTTGCCCTTTCTTCCAAATTTGGCTGCGCCGGGTTCGGTGCGCATACTATGCGCGGAGCGGCAGTCAGGCGCCAGCATTCGCGGCGCCGCAGGCGCGCCGGCCGCTCAAGAGCAACCGGTCAACGCGTCATCGGTGTCGGTGGGCGCTCAGCACCCGCCGAAGTCGACTACTTCAGCGCAGCGAGGCCGGGGTCTCCCTGCTTCTCGAAGGTCTGGATTTCCTTGTTGTAATAGGTGCCGTCATCGGCCTTCGCGACCTCGCGCAGATAGATGTTCTGGGTGATGTGGCGCGATTCCGGATCGATCGTCACCGGACCGCGCGGGCTTACCCAGGAAAGGCCTTTGACGGCTTCCACGGCCTTTGCCGCATCCTGCTCGCCGCCAGTCGCCTCGATCATCTTGTAGATCACATGCATGCCGTCATAGGCGCCAACAGACGGGAAGGAGAGTTCGGCCGGGTTGCCGATCGCCTTGCTCGCAGCCTCGACGAAAGCCTTGTTCTCCGGCGAGTCGTGCGACACCGCATAGTGAAACGTCGTCTGGATGCCGAGCGCGGCCTCGCCGAGAGCAGGCAAATCGGATTCCTGCGTCAGGTCGCCGGGGGCGAAGAACTTGATGCCGCCGTCTTTCAGGCCGTTTTCCTTGAAGGCCTTGACGAAGCCCAGCGTCGTCGGACCGGACGGCAGGAAGGCAAAGACGCCCTCGGCACCGGAATCCTTGATGCGCTGCATGATCGGCGAGAAGTCGTTGGTCGCAAGCGGCATGCGGATCGCTTCGACCACTTGCCCGCCGGCCGCTTCGAAGCCTGCCTTGAAGGCGTTTTCGGCATCGACGCCGGGGCCGTAGTCGCTGACGACGGAAATGACCTTGGAAACGCCGGCATCCTTGGCAACCTTGGCGATCGGCGTCGAGGTCTGCCAGGTGGTGAACGAGGTGCGCACGACAAGCGGGCTCTTGGTGACGATCGCCGAAGTCGCTGCGTTCATGATGACGAGCGGGACATTCGCCTGGGTGAGCAGCGGTGTGACCGCCATCGCATCCGGGGTGAAGTAGAAGCCGGCGAGATACTGCACGCCTTCCTTGACCACCAGCTCCTGCGCCAGCGCCTTCGACTGGGCGGGATCGGCCTGTGGCACGTCGCGGTAGATGATCTCGATATCGTCGTCGCCGACCTTGCTGCCGTTCAGCGCCATATAGGCGTCGATGCCAGCCTTGAAGTTCTTGCCCTGCAGCGCGAAGGGGCCGGAGAACGGTCCGACGACACCGATCTTGATCGTGTCGGCATAGGCAGCACCGCTCATCGCCAAAGCCGCAACCGCAGCCAGAATCATCCGCTTCATATTTCCTCCCTGAGATGCCGGCCACTCCCGAGCCCGCATCCTCGTCGCAAACGACTGTCAATTTGATGGTTGTCAGCTTGCCATGCCAAACGGTGATGTAAAAATGAAATATGGGGTGCCAATCATAATTTAGGGGTTATGTTTTGACACAGGTGGCGCCCCTCGACCAGCCGAGGCTACCGAAATCCCCAGCGCATGACACGCACGTTCCCGCACGCGCGCCAGCCCATTGCGATCAACACCAGGGAGCATAGCAAACGACACCGTGGCGGCGCGATCGCGGGTTCGCAGCCTATCGATGCTGCCTATCTAGATCGGCGGGAGGTTTTCCGGCTGCGCCATGTCGATGAAGACCTGAACGCGCTTGGCTCGCAACTTGCCGGGCTCGTACTTCTTCAGCCACTCGCCCGTTTCATCGAGGAAAAGACTGCCCCCGGCGCCCTCCGACGTCCCGAAGCGCGCTGCCTTGTCCCGGTCGGACTTCTTCTTTGCTGTCGCCTCGCGGACAGAGCGGAAATAATAGTGGTTGAACAGCCGGTTGAACTCCGTGAAGTAGATGTCGGCGGCGCGCCGATCGCCACGGATGAGCAGCATGTTTTCGTCGTTGTCGTTGGTTGACGCATCCGAGAAGTTCGCCGAACCGGTAACGACCATCGGATCCGCACCCAGGGGATCGGCCAGCAGAAACTTCGAATGCACATAGGCGACGTGAGTGTTGAGCCCGAGCGCCCGCGCATTGGTTTCGCGCGCCCACTGATAGACCGGATCGCGCAGATACGAGCCCCAAGCCTGATAGACGTTCTGTCGCGCCGTGAGCGGAATGAACGGCTTCTTGGCCTTGGCCTTCGGCTGGTCGCGCTTTTCGAGTAGTAGGAAGAGCACCGGATGCACGCCGGACTGGGCACTATTGTCGAGAAACGCCTGCTTGAAGCGATCGTTGATCCCGAAGGCGAGCGTCACACCGCCATAGGAGCGAGCCTCGTCCAGCGCCTTCACATACATATCAAGGACAGCGCTTCCGGCACGCGGACTGAAGATCGAGGTCACGCCGCCTGGAATATCCGCGCGCGCCTGCGGCACTTCGGCGAGGTCGGAAACCGCCGTGCGGAAGGCTTTTCGCTTTGCCCTGCTCGCGGCAGCATTGTCGGTCTTTGCCGCGCCGGGATCGCCGGCGAGCAATTTCCAATAGCTTTCGAACGCCTTGGCGAGATCGGCGTCGCGGACCCAATGCCCAACATTGGTCTGGCCATGCACCCCGCCCATCGAGAGGTTCGTCGAGCCGGTCCAGACCTGCGGCTTTCGGCTCTGATCCTTGGGCAGCAGCACCATGAACTTGTTGTGCTGTATGTCGGCGGGATTGTTCTCGCGCCAGCGTGCGATCGCCGCCTTCGGAAGCCCTACGGTGCGAACTAATTCCTTGTTTTCCTCGCGCGGAAAGCTCTCGTGGAACTTGCCCTTCTTGTCGGTATAGGCATTTTCCTTCGCGTCGAGCACGAGCCTCACGTCCACGCCGCGCTCGAAGGCAGCCTTCAGCATTTCCACGACGGGGCGATACCTGAATTCATAGAAGCAGCCAAGCAGGGTGTCGCCGGCTTCCGCCTCGTCGATGAAACGCAGCAGCGCTTCGTCGAGGTCCCGGCTCAACCATTGCAGCGCCTCGAGCGTCTTTTCGGGCGTTTCCAGCTTATCCGGCGGCTTGTTTCCGAAACGGCGTCGGTAGGCCTGGCTGCTCGCGACACCGCGGTTGAAGAAAACGTCGTGCGTCTCCTCACTGAAGAGCGGTTCGGTTTTGATACCGATTCTGATGCCAGGTGCTGACCGGCTGATGTTCTTCGCCATACCCGTCAGCGGATGGAAGTAATAGTCGTAACGCCGACCGGGCTTGGCCGTGAAGTCGTCCCAGACGAAACTCTGGACGGGATGGTCGTAGGTCAGGACGACGGTATCCTCGTTGGGATGGGAGATCACCGTCTCGAAGACCTTGAAGCCGTACATGTAGTACCGCTCGCCTTCCGCGGGATCATGCCGCTCGACTGCAAAACCGAGAAGCCCGCTGGTGTCGGCGTTGTGATAGTCGATCGCGAACGAAACCGTGTTGACCCCCGACACGGCAAAGACCTTGTACCCGCCAACCGCATCCGAAACGAAATGCATGCCGTCCTCCCGCGCGTGGTTGCGACAAGCATACTCGCTCAACTTCGAGGAATTACAACAGCGACAACTAAAAAGGAGCTTGATCGGCGAACTCCCGCACCGCTGTCCAGTTGCAACGGTTCCGGCTCGAAAACACCGCCACACTTGTTACTCCCGCCGATCCTCTTGCGGTGTCAAGCTCTCCAGAACTGCAAGGCATCGGCCTTGCGTTGAGAAGCTTTGCTGAAACGAGGAGACACGGCACCATGACCCAGACAATCGAGAAACGCGACAACGGTCGCGCGGACGCCCAGCCGACGATGCAGAAGCCTTCGGTGGTTTCGGCGCAGGAATGGGAAGCAGCCAGGCAGGAAATGCTGGTAAAGGAAAAGGCGCACACCCGCGCCCGCGATGCGTTGGCCGCCGAGCGTCGGCGGATGCCCTGGATGGCCGTGACCAAGAACTACGTGCTCGAGGGCCCCGACGGCAAGGCGAGCCTGCATGACCTCTTTGCCGGCAGGCGCCAGTTGATCGTTTACCGCGCCTTCTATGAGCCGGGCGTGCATGGCTGGCCCGATCACGGCTGCCGAGGCTGCTCGATGGTCGCCGACCAGGTCGCGCATCTGTCGCACCTCAACGCCCGCGACACGACCCTGGTCTTTGCCTCGCGCGCCCCGCAGGCGGACATTATCAGGCTGAAGGCGCGGATGGGCTGGACCATGCCCTGGTACACCATCACCGACAGCTTCGATGCCGATTTCGACGTGGGCGAGTGGCACGGCCACAATGTTTTCTTCCGCGACGGCGAACAGCTGTTTCGCACCTACCTCGTCAACAGCCGCGGCGACGAACAGATGGGCGGCACCTGGAACTATCTCGACATCACCCCGCTCGGCCGACAGGAAGTGTGGGAGGATTCGCCGGCCGGCTATCCGCAGACCCCGACCTACAAGTGGTGGAACTGGAACGACAGCTACGTCGAAGGCGCTGCCCCCGACAAGAGATGGGTCGAGGTATCGGACGCCGGCGAGGCCGCTATGCGCGCTTCCGACACGAGCGCGAAGCCATGAGCTTCGGCGCCCGCTCCGGTGAGCGCGACGGGCGGGCGCCCTCCCTCGCCCGTTTGATAGCGGCGGGGTTGGCGCTTGCCGCCGCCCCCACCTTCGCCTTGATGGCCGTTCTTTCGAACATGGGAACCGCCGGTGCCGATTCGATGCTGTGCGGCGACGCCGGACAAACAGTGACCGGCGGAATGACCGCCATGTATCTGCTGATGGGCGCCTTTCACCTTCAGCCCTGGCTGAAACTGATCGACATCAGAAAGAGCTAAGCGATTGGTCTTCGCTCTCGGCGCCTGTCAGTTGCGGGCGTCGGGAGCTGAGAAATCATCCAGCGACATGCTATCGTCGCACGGCACGCAAAAGATGTGGAAACGCCGAAGCGCATATGTCCCTGAAATCGGCGAGTGGGCATGCTGTCGAGTCGGAGAAGCAAGTGACTTCTCGGCTTGAAGTACGGAACGGTTCCACTAGGTAGATTTGGCAAGATATCCGGCACTTTTATCGGCCGGAGAGATCAGTCGCTTTCCACCTGTGACCGGATCCGTTCGGAAAATACAGCGAATCAGGAAGTTGACCTTGAGTGTTGCCGCCTCTCAACCGAACCCGACACGTTTCAAGCGCCGCCTGTTGCCTTTGGCAGGCGGCCTGCTGCTTTTCGTTACAGCCGCCGCGGCATCGCTCTACTACATGCGTGGAGTGAAAGAGCCTTCGTCGGAGATCGCAGCTGTCGCCCCGGCTGTGACGGCCGAGGTCGACGCCGCGATGATGCAGTCGCCGAACTTCCAGATCCTCTTCAGCGACGGCGATCGCGGGCTGATGGTCTACGAGGGTTACGTCTATGTCGTGCGACTCGGCGACAAATTGCCGAATGGCCGCCGCATGATCGGATTCCAGAAACGGGACGGAAACTGGGCTGCGGTGACGCTTTGACAGCTTTCACCGCCTCCACATTGTGGATGTTAACGCTTTGTTAACGCTCGCTTGCAAGGCACGGGGAACCCCCATTTAGCCACGGTTGCCACCCAGGGCGAACTGGCGCAACTCTTTGTTAAAGAGTCGTGAATCAGTGCTTTGGATGGTGCAGAATGATTAACAAGAAGCTACAGGATGAGCTGGTCGAGCTCGACGAAAGCCCTGCGTTCGAAGGCCGTTCCGTCATGAGCGAACGCGCAGTTCAGGGCATTCCGCTCGCAATCGAAGCGGTCATCGGACGCGCCAAGCTGACGGTGTCGCAGATCTCGAAACTCCACCAGGACGACACGATCCATCTCGATCGCAACTTCGGCGAACCGGTGGAGCTCAAGGTCAACGGCATGGTCATCGGCCGCGGCGAGATCGTCTTCGACGAAGCCACCAACGCCATCGGCATCAAGATCATCGAAATCTCCCCGATCGGCGCCCAATAGGCTCCGCGGCGCAAGGCGGCTCATCGTCAGCGGAACTTGGCTTCCACGGCCAGCAAGGCTATGTCGGTAGTTCAACGACACGATCCGGTACGGGAGGAGCCTCATATGCTGATCGATGGAAAAGTCTTTATCGTTACCGGTGGCGGTTCGGGTCTGGGGGCGGCCGTCGCCCGGCGGCTGCATAGCGCGGGCGCCCGCGTGGTTCTCGCCGACGTCAACGCCGCAGCCGGCCAGCAGATGGCCGGCGAACTCGGCAGCAACGCGCTTTTCCAGAAGACGGATGTCACCAGCGAGGCTGATGGCGCCGCCGCCGTGGCAGCGGCTCTCGATCGGTTCGGACATCTGCACGGGCTGATAAACTGTGCCGGCATCGCGCCTGGCGAAAAAGTGCTTGGCCGCGACGGCCCGCATCGGCTTGACAGCTTTTCGCGCGCGGTCGCGATCAACCTCGTCGGCACCTTCAACATGCTGCGGCTCGCCTCCGAAGCGATCCAGCGCGAAGAGCCCGGCGAAGATGGCGAGCGCGGGGTGATCGTCAACACCGCCTCGGTTGCCGCCTTCGACGGACAGATCGGCCAGGCCGCCTATGCCGCTTCCAAGGGCGGCGTCGTCTCGATGACGCTGCCGATTGCCCGCGAACTCGCGCGCTACGGTATCCGCGTCGTCGCCATTGCGCCTGGCATCTTCGAAACGCCGATGATGTCCGGCATGCCGCAGGAAGTACAGGATTCGCTCGGCAAGAGCGTGCCCTTCCCGCAGCGCCTCGGCAAACCGGACGAATTCGCGGCACTCGTCCAGCACATCTGCGAAAACCGCATGCTGAACGGCGAGGTCATCCGGCTCGACGGCGCCCTGCGCATGGGCGCACGCTGAAACGATTGGAGATGGCGGCGCCCGTCGACGGGCGTGCGCCAGGCCGTTGCCCTGACGGGATCAGGCGGCCCGAGCGGCCGGCTTGACCACATAGGCACACCGTCGCGCGCCGGCCAGGATATGCTCGGCGCGCTCGACCTCGACACCGGGGCCGAGCACCGCGCGGAACACGCTCAGTTCTGCCCGGCAAAAGCCCTGGCAGCTGGTCGCGGCGGCGCAGATCGGACAATGGTTCTCGACGAACAGCAGCGTACCGTCGCCCGGATCCTCGCAAGCCGCCATATAACCTTCCTGCGACCGCAGTCGAACGAGCACGTCGACCCGTTCGCGCAGGCTCTCTTTCTCTACCATCGCCGCACGATAGTTCTGGCGCGTCTCGTCCTCACGCGCGGCGATCAGCCGGTCGATCGCGTCTTCGCCAAGCGTCTGCCGGATGGTGCGCAACAACTGGACGGTCAGCTCCGCATGCGTATCCGGAAACTCCGCGTGGCCGGCAGCCGTCAGCCCCCAGAATTGCGACGGACGACCGACGCCTTTTGCCTCGGACCACGACGTGGCCAGCCCTTCCTCGGCGAGACGCACCAACTGCTGGCGCACGGCCTCGCCGGTGATCGCCAGGCGTTTGCCGAGCGCGGCCGCGGTCTGCGGCCCGTGAAGCTTGAGGGCCAGCATGATGCGCTCGCCCGGGGTGCGGCCGGCGCTTTGCTCTGGATTTAACAAGGGATCGCTTGACATATTCCCGCGCGCAGATTTACAAAGAATTGTCTTGCTAAATACACTCTCCTCCGTTCGCAGACAAGTGATCCGAGAGTGCCCGCCCGCAAAGGATTTGACCATGGCCTTCGAACTTCCCGCCCTTCCCTACGCCGCCACAGCACTCTCGGAAAACGGCATGAGCGCCGAGACGATCGAGTTTCACCACGGCAAGCATCACCAGGCCTATGTCACGGCGCTGAACGGCTTCGTCGAGAAGGATGCCTCGCTTGCAGGCCTGTCGCTGGAAGAGATCATTCGCCTCAGCCATGGCAAGGCGGAACTCGCACCGGTCTTCAACAATGCCGGCCAGCACTGGAACCACATCCTGTTCTGGAACAACCTTTCGCCGAAGGGCGGCCAGATCCCCGGCGCGCTCGAAAAGAAGATCACCGAAGATTTCGGCAGCGTCGCTGCCTTCAAGGATGCCTTCAAGGCAGCCGCCACCGGCCAGTTCGGTTCGGGCTGGGCCTGGCTGGTACTCGGCCAGGACGGCAAGTTGAAAGTGACGAAGACCGCCAATGGCTCCAACCCGGTCGCGACCAACGAGGGCAAGGCGCTGCTCGGCCTCGATGTCTGGGAACACGCCTATTACATCGACTACCGCAACCGTCGCCCGGACTACGCCTCGAACTTCCTCGACAAGCTTGCCAACTACGAGTTTGCCGAAGCGGAACTTACGTCCGCCTGACCGACTGAAGCACGCCGCGGACTGGAAAGAGTTCGCGCGCCGATCGGTCGAAGAGTTGCAGCAGCCGCTCGCCCCCGCCTTGAGCTCAGGCTTCTGCAAATCCCGTGGCGTCTCCCCGCCGCCACGGGCTATTTCATCTTGGAAGAAGCCCCATGCGCCAGACATCTCCGCCCTCCCTTGCCATCGACGCCCATGCGGCCCTCGCCGTGTCGAAACCGGAGTTCGCCGATACCCTGTCGCATCTCGCCGCGACCGTCTGCGTGGCGAGCGCCGGCAAGGGTGCCGACAGTCTTGGCCGGACGGTGACGGCAACCTTCTCGCTCTCCGCCAACCCGCCCTCGATCGTCGTTTCGATCAAGGCGGACAGTCCGCTTGCCGCGCTGATTGCCGCCGAGCGGGGGTTTTCGCTTGCCATGCTGGCTGAGGGCCAGGAACTGATCGCAGATGCCTTTGCCGGCAAGATCGAAGCATCGAAGCGCTATCTCGTCGGCATCTGGGCGGACTGGCCGAGCGGACGGCCAAGGCTGCTCGGCGCGGCTGCTACGCTCGACTGCCTGCTCAGCGCTTCGGTCGAGGTGGGCGACCATATGCTGTTCGTGGGAACAATTGTCGCAACCGAGACGTCTGCCCATGCCGACCCCTTGATCTGGGGCCGCCGCCGGTATCAGTCTCTCGACAGGACGAGATCGCTGCCGACGCTGGCGAGCAATGGGCATGCGCCCCTGAGCCCAAGCAAGCCTGCGGCTTGAACCGGCGATCGCCGAGGAGGAAGCCATGCGGCAAGTGCTCGAAAAGCTCTTACAGGACGGCAAGGACGACGCCCTTTTACGCTTCACGCTCGGCAGCATCTGCCTCCAGGAGGCGGACTTAGATACGGCCTTGGCCCATGTCGAGCGGGCGCTCGCCTTCGATCCGGACTATTCGGCAGCATGGAAGCTGCGCGGCGCGATCCTCCTCAAGCTCGGCCGCCACCAGGAGGCGATTGCGGTCTGGCGCGAGGGCCGTACGGTCGCCGAGCGGAAGGGCGATCTGCAGGCGGCAAAGGAAATCGGCGTCTTCCTGAAACGCCTCGAGCGCCAGTGTCTCGCCGCCAACGGAAACGAATAGCCGGCCCTCGATTAGGATGGAGGCCCGGCAGGCCATGCCGAGCCTAGAGGTATCGCCAGCGATCAGTTCACCGGAAGACCGAGGGCAGCCAGAGTGACAGCGCCGGAATGTAGGTGACCGCCATCAGCACCGCGATGCTGGCGCCGAAGAACGGCCAGATCGTGCGCATCGCTTCGCGAATGGTAATCCCGCCGACAGCGCAGCCGACGAAGAGCACGGTTCCAACCGGCGGCGTGTTGAGTCCGATGCCGGCGTTCAGGATCATCACTACCCCGAAATGCACCGGATCGATGCCGAAGGCCTTGACCACGGGCAACAGCACCGGCGTGCAGATGATCACCATCGGCGCCATGTCCATGAAGGTGCCGAGGATCAAAAGGATGATGTTGATGACGAGCAGCACGATGATCGGGTTTTCCGAGATCGCGCCGATGGCGCTGATCATCAGTGCCTGCACCTGCAGAAAGGCCATCAGCCAGCCGAAGGACGCCGCCATGCCGATAACGAGCAGCACCATGGCCGTCGTGCGCACCGCCCCCATCACCGCTTCGACGAAGCCGGCCCAGTTGAGTTCGCGATAGACCAGCATGGCGACGAGGAAGGCATAAAGCACGGCAATGCACGAGCTTTCCGTGGCAGTGAAGACGCCGGAGCGCACGCCGCCGAAGATGATGCCGATCAAGACGATGCCGGGGAACGAGGCGAGCAGGTAGTAGAAGACCTTGGCAAAGCCCGGAAACGGTTCGGACGGATAGCCCCGGCGCCTGGCAACGACATAGGCCGTCACCATCAGTGCAAGCGCGAGCAAGAGCCCCGGGATGATGCCGGCGGTAAAGAGATCGGCGACCGAAACATTGCCGCCGGCGGCGATCGAATAGAGGATCATGTTGTGCGACGGCGGAACCATCAGCGCGATGATCGCCGCATTGACCGTGACGTTGACGGCATAGTCGCGGTCATAGCCGCGCTTGGCCATCTGCGGGATCATCAGGCCGCCGACCGCCGAGGCGTCGGCGACCGCCGAGCCGGAAATGCCGCCGAAAAGCGTCGAGGCCACGATGTTGACCTGGCCGAGGCCGCCGCGCAGGTGGCCGACGAGCCCGGCGGCAAACTGGATCAGCCGGTTGGCGATGCCGCCGCGCACCATCAAGTCGCCGGCAAAGATGAAGAACGGGATTGCCATCATGGCAAAGACGTTCATGCCCGAATTCAGCTGCTGGAACACCACCACCGGCGGCAGGCCGAGATAGAGCACGGTCGCGAACGAAGCGATGCCGAGGCAGAAGGCGATCGGCATGCCGATGAGCATCAGGAGGGTAAAGACCCCGAAGAGGATAGTGTAAGCCATTCAGGCCATCTCCTGCACGACGACATCGGCCGCGAGTTCGACACCGAGAAACTGGTCGAGAAAGCGCTCCGCCGCAAAAAGGGCGATCATTGCGCCGCCGACGATGAGCGGGAAAAAGTCGACGCCGCCTGGCCATCCGAGGACCGGAATGGTCGCCGTCCAGGTGCCGGCCGAAAGGAGCAGGCCGTAGTAGGCCATCGCCAGCCCGAAGACGACGATCAGCCCGAGGCTCGCCAGATCCATGGCCAGCTGCACCGAGGGCTTCATCACGTGTCGGACGACATCGAGGCCGAGATGCACGCTTTCGCGCACGCCGACGGCAGCACCGAGCATGATGAACCAGGCCATGAGATGGAGAGCCAAGGGCTCCGACCAACTCGGCGAGTCGTTCAGGATATAGCGGGCAAAGACCTGCCAGCCGACGATCAGGGTCATTGCGACCATGCCGATGCCGGCGATGTAGAGCGAAGCGCGGCTCAGCGCGCCTAGAAACGGACGTATCGTCCGCATGAAACGACGCATGTGTCTTCCTCCTCCGCAAGGGCGATCCGGTGAACAGTTGCGAAGGCCGGCCCCGATCCCGGAGCCGGCCTCACCGCTGTCACTTGACCGCCTTCACCCTTTCGAGAAGGTCTTTCAGCTTCGGGTCGCTGACGAACTGGTCGTAGACCGGCCCCATGGCGGCTGCGAACTCCTCCTTGTTGACCTTGATCACGTTCGCACCGGCAGCGCGAACCTTCTCCTCGGAAGCCTTTTCGCGCGCGCTCCAAAGCTCGCGCATCTTGCCGACACTGTCCTTGGCCGCCTGGCGGAGCAGTGTCTGGTCTTCAGGGGAAAGCTTGTCCCAGCTCATCTTGGAAATGACGAGGATTTCCGGATTGAGGGAGTGTTCGGTCAGCGAGTAATTCTTGGCCACTTCGAAATGACGGGCGGATTCGTAGGACGGCCAATTGTTCTCGGCACCATCGACGACGCCCGTCTCGAGCGAAGAATAGACCTCGCCCATCGGCATCGGCGTCGGATTGGCGCCGAAGGCCTGCATCATCGCGATCCAGAGATCGGACTGCTGCACGCGGATCTTCAGGCCCTTGAGGTCGGCGAGTTTCTCGATCGGCTTCTTGGTCGTGTAGAAGGAGCGCGCGCCGCTATCGTAGAAGGCAAGACCGATCAGCCCGTGCGGCTCGAAGGCGGCCAGGATCTCGTCGCCGATCGGACCGTCGACGGTCTTGTGCATATGCTCCGTCGAGCGGAACAGGAACGGCATGCCCAGCACCATCGTCTCCTTGACGAGGTTGTTGAACGGTGCCGCGTTGACCCGGTTCATGTCGATGACGCCGAAGCGGGTCTGCTCGATCGTGTCCTTTTCGCCGCCGAGCACGCCGTTGTTCATGACCTCGATCTTGATGCGGCCGTTGGTGCGCTCGGAGAGCAGTTGCCCCATGTATTTGACCGCATCGACGGTCGGGTAGCCATCCGGATGGATGTCGGCCGAACGCAGGGTGATTTCCTGCGCCTGCGCCGCTGTGCCGGCAAACGCCAGCCCCATGGCGACGCAAAGCATGCTTGCAATTTTCTTCATGTTTTCCTCCTCCTCTAGTCGTGCTTCGGCCTCTCCCAAGACCGAGTTTCCGCCCATCCGGGCCGGCATGCGAAATCCTCATGTCATGGGTTCCACGGGCGCCTCCCAGCACCCGCGGCAACTACGTCGCGGCGAAGGCCGGCAGCTTGAACAAGCGTTCCGGGTTCTCGACGAGGGCCAGATGTCTGGCCCGGTCGTCGGCAAGCCAGCCGAGCACGAGGTCTGCCAGCCGCGCATCGTCGGGATAGTCTTCCGTCTTGCGGATCATGTTGTGCGGCCAGTTCGAGCCCCAGACGATCCGCTCCGGCGCATGCGCGGCAATCTTCCTGGAGACGGCGGCCACATCCTCATAGGGCCACCCGTCGCGCGAACTCTCGTAGACGCCGGCGAACTTGAACCAGACATTGCCGCGATCGATCAGCGTCAAGAGAGCCGCAATCTCCGGCCCATCCGGATCGACACCGGCGAAGAACTTGCCGTGATGATCGAACACCCAGCGCGAGCGGATGCGCGCCAGCCGCGGCAGATGGTCGAGCAGCCGGTTGCCGTCGAACTGTACGGCGATCATCCAGTCCGCGGCATATGCCCGCGCATCGACCGCCTCCAATGCATCGAGCCCCACCGCCCCACCAGGCAGATCCATGATACGGGCGCCGACAACACCCGCTTCGCTAAGCGCGCCCATATCCACGTCCGACGTGGTTTCGTCGATGACGGCGACACCGCGGGCGACATCGCCCATTTCGGCGAGGCAAGCGAGCAGGTTGGCGTTGTCCTTCTGATGGGCGTTGCCCTGGGTGATGATCACCCTGTTTATGCCTAGCCAGTCCATGACCTGGCGGTAGGCCGCAGCATCCGGCAACGGCTCGGCCGGCAAGGGCGGCCCTCCGGCAAGCGACGGAAACCCCGGGAGATACATGTGCATCTGCGCGTCGACCGTGCCCTTCGGCTGGCGCGGTTCAGGCGGGCGGCCGGTCAGGGTTCGCTCGATCATTGTGCGCTCTCGGGCATCTTGAACTGGGCGAGTGCGTCGCGGTCGATCTCGATGCCAAGGCCGGGTGCGTCGGGAATGGCAACGACACCGCCCACCGCCTCGATCGGCGTCTTCAGCACCGCCTGGCGGAACGGGTTTTCCGTCCGGTCGAACTCCAGGATCGGCTCGATCGGGCTCACCCGCACCGGATCCGGCGTCATCGCCGCCATGAACTGTAGTGCGGCGGCGATGTGCACGCCGGTGCCCCAGACATGCGGCACGATGCGCACGCCGTGAAGCGTCGCAAGGCTTGCGATCTTCGCCATTTCGGAAAAACCGCCACAGCCGCAGAGGTCCGGCTGCAGGATATCGACGGCGCGGCTTTCGATCACCGGCCACATGCCGTAGCGCGTGTGCCAGGTCTCGCCGCCGGCAACCGGGATCGGCTGGCCCGCCCTGACCTCGCGATAGGCGGAAAGCTGTTCCGGTACGACCGGCTCCTCGAACCAGTCGATATCGTAGTCGGCGGCCGCCCTGCCAAGCCGGATCGCCTCGGTGACGGTATAGCCGTGATTGGCGTCGATCATCAGCCGCATCTCGTCGCCGATCGCCTCGCGCACCGCCCGGATGACCCGCAGGTCTTCGTCGATGCCAAAGCCGATCTTGATCTTGCAGGCGTGGAACCCTTGCGCCCGGCGCTCCGCCATCTCCAGCGCATTGTCGGAAACCCGGTCGACGCCGTCGCGCTTGAAACTGCCGGTCGCATAGGCCCGCACGCTCTCGCGCCAGCGCCCGCCAAGCAGCATGGAGACGGAGGCACGATAGTGTTTGCCCTTGATGTCCCAGAGCGCGATGTCGATGCCGGACAGCGCCGTGATCGCAAGCCCGCGCTGGCCTTGATCGCGCAGCGCATTGTAGAGGATCGCCCAGAGCTTTTCCGTCTGGCGCGGGTCCTGGCCGATCAGCCAGGGCGTATAGGCGGCCACCACCGCCGCGTTCGGCCGCGCCGGCCCGAGGCATTCGCCCCAACCGATCGTGCCGTCGTCGCATTCGATCTCGACCAGCACATGGGCGCGACGGTCAAAACGCATGGAGGCGCTTTCGAACGGTACGGCCAGCCGATGTTCGAGAAGATGGGTACGGACGGCGACGATCTTCATGGGCTATCCTCGCAATACGCTCATTTCCGACGCTTGTTCGCACCGATGAGCGCGTCGAGCATGGCGACTTCCTCCTCGGTCAGGTCTTTCAGCGGCGCACGCACCGGACCGGCATCAAAACCCTGCAGCCGCACGCCGGCCTTGATCGCCGAGACAGCATAGCCCTTGGCGCGGTTGCGGATGGCCATGAACGGATAGAAGAACTCGTTGAGGATGCGCTCGCAGGTGGCGCGCTCGCCGGCGCGAAGCGCGGCATAGAACTCATTGGCAAGGCCCGGCACGAAGTTGAAGACGGCCGAGGAATAGGTGGTGAAGCCGGCACCGAGATAGGCCTCGGCAAACAGTTCCGCCGTCGGCATGCCGCCGAGATACATCAGCCGGTCGCCCATCTTGGCGGTGACCTGGCGCACCAGCCCGATATCGCCGGTGCCATCCTTGAAGCCGATCAGGTTCGGGCATTCGTCGCAGAGCCGCGCCAGCGTGTCGGCCTGCAACACCGCGTTGTCGCGGTTATAGACCATGACGCCGATGCCGACCGACTGGCAGATCGTCTTCACATGGGCGTAAAGCCCTTCCTGCGGCGCATCGATCAGATAATGCGGCAGAAGCAGGATGCCGTCGGCGCCGACGCGCTCGACCGAGCGGGCGATCTCGACCGCCATCTCGGTGCCATAGCCGCAGCCCGATACGATCGCCGTGTCGCCGGCAACATCCTTGGCCGCCCGGACGATGCCGGGGATCTCGTCCGGCTTCAGCGAGAAGAACTCGCCCGTGCCGCCGGCGGCAAACAGCACCGGCGCCTTGTAGCCGGCCAGCCACTCGACATGCGCCCGGTAGCTGTCGGGCGCAAAACGACCCTCCGCATCGAAATGCGTCACCGGGAACGAAAGCAGGCCCGATCCAAGTGCGGCCTTGATTTGCTCAGGGGTCATTTCGTGCGGGCCCTCCCTCAAACTCGACAAGACCTACTAAGCAAGTCATCACACGCATGTCAATATGTCATAATACAAGTCATCATATGAGATATCGAGATTTCCCTCGACCACTGACCGAGGAAGAACTTGGCTCGACGCGCAATTCCGCGTGACTCTCGAACGAACGAGCGAACACCTGCCCCGATGAGCGTTGCAATATAGATATATTATATGTTAGCGGTCATCATATGACATGCAGGTTAGCACTCGCCGAGAGCGTTGGCGCCGGCGTGAAGGAGGACAGGCGATGGAACGACTTCTGATCACCGGCGCAGCGGGCCAGTTGGGCCGCGTCATGCGCCAAATGCTGGCCCCGGTGGCAAGGACGATCCGCCTGTCAGACCGCGCACCGCTCGATCCGCCGGGTGAAAACGAGGAATGCGTTCAGTGCGACCTGGCAGACCGCGGCGCCGTCGACGAGCTTGTCGCCGGCTGTGACGCGATCGTGCATCTGGGCGGCATCTCGGTCGAACGCCCCTTCTCGGAAATCCTCGACGGCAACATTCTCGGCCTCTACAATCTCTATGAGGCGGCGCGCGCCCACAACAGGCCGCGCATCCTCTTTGCCAGCACCAACCACACGATCGGCTACTATCCGCAAGGCGAACGGCTCGGCCCGAACGCGCCCTATCGGCCCGACGGGCTCTACGGCGTATCGAAGTGCTTCGGCGAAGCGCTGGCGCGCATGTATTTCGAGAAGTTCGGCCAGGAGACTGCCCTGGTCCGCATCGGCTCCTGCCTACCCGAGCCCGTCAACTACCGCATGCTCTCCACCTGGCTTTCCCATCAAGACTTCGTATCGCTCGTCGAGGCCGTCTTCCGTGTGCCGGTTCTCGGTTGCCCGCTCATCTGGGGCGCATCGGCCAACGACGCCGGCTGGTGGGACAATTCGCATGTTTCCTGGCTCGGCTGGCGCCCGAAGGACAATGCCGAGGTGTTCCGTCAGAAGATCGCTGAAAACACCCCCAAACCGCAGCCAGGAGATAGTCTCGTGCGTTATCAGGGCGGCGCCTTCGTCGATGATCCGATTTATTGAGACATCGCCCCTGGTTCCGGCGCATTGCAGCCAGCCATGGATTGCGCCCTCGATCGGCAATGGCGTATCCAGACACACAACATCCAAGTCGCAGAAACGGCCAAACCCATGAGCAACGTCACCGCCCCCGACACACCCGCCCCTCAAGGCAAGACGCTGGTGGCCAAGGTGACGGACGCCCTCAGCGGCCAGATCGGCACCGGGCATTACAAGCCGGGGGACCGCCTGCCTTCGGAAGCGCAACTGACCCAGGAGTTCGGCGTGAGCCGCACAGTGGTGCGCGAAGCGATCGCGGCACTGCGCTCCGGCGGGCTTGTCGAAGCGCGGCATGGCATCGGCGTTTTCGTGCTGGAACCTGCACCTTCGACCCCTCTGCCGTTCCACGGCATCGATCTTGCGCGCGTCTCCTCGCTGATTGAGATGCTGGAGTTGCGAACCGCCGTCGAGGGCGATGCCGCAGCGCTTGCCGCCCTTCGCCGCTCACCGGCCCAGGAAGAAAAGATCGCCGAAGCCTTCGACAGCTTCTGCGCCAGTGCAGCGGAGGGACGGCCAACGGCGGAGGCCGATTTCAACTTCCATCTGGCAATCGCCCAGGCAACGAACAACCCGCGCTTCAGCGAGTTCCTCCAGATGCTGGGCACGGCGCTCATCCCCCGGCGCGCGGTTTCAGAGAGCGGCGAGGAAACCGTTCTGGCGTCGGCTGAACTGTCGCGATTGATCGCGGAGCACGAGGCCATCCTCATCGCCATCCAGGATGGAGACGAAGACGGGGCACGCAGCGCCATGCGACAGCACCTCAAGAACAGCCAGGTGCGCTACCGTTCGATGTTGCGCGCGGCCCGCTGAAGGAACCGGCCGCGAGCCCGCTCAGGCGCGGCCGAGCCTGCGAATATTGCCGACGAGTTCGCCAGCCAGACGAAGCGCCGCCGCCGTCGCACCGGCCATCTGCGGCATGACCAGCCATTCCAGTGTCCAGGCGGCGCCGGAGCGTTCCTGCTCGTGGACCAGCGCATGGTGCATGCCGGAAAGCTGGGTCGCGTTGAACCGCGCGAGCGCCACCAGAACCTCGGCTGCCACCGGGTTCTGCTTGTGCGGCATGGCCGACGAGCCGCCGCCGCCCGCAAGTTCGATCTCGTCGCCCTGCTGCGCCATCAAGGCGACGTCCTGACCGAACTTGCCGAGGCTGCCTGTGATCAGCGACAGCGCGTTGGCGAAATCCGCCACCTCCGAGCGCTGGCTGTGCCATTGCGGAAAGTCGGCAAGGCCGAGCTCCTCGGCAAGTGTCGCGCGCACGTCGTCTGCGCGGTCCCCGAGCTTCTCCAGCGTGCCGGCGGCACCGCCGAACTGAACGGCGAAGAGATCGCGGTCCATGGCTTCCAGCCGGTCCTTGTGATCGAGCAGCGGCTCGATCCAGCTGCGCAGCCGGTCCGACACGGTGATCGGGATCGCCGCCTGCATACGGGTGCGCCCCATAAGGATGCGCTCGCCCCATTCGTTGTCGCACTCCTCGAGCACCGTGACGATGCTGCCGAGCCGGACGGCGAAAAGCTCGGCGACCGCCTTCATCCGCAGCATCAGGCTGGTGTCGATGACATCCTGGCTGGTGGCGCCATAATGCACATGGTCCGCCGCCTCGCCGCCGACGATCGCCCGCAACTGCCGCACGAGTTCCGGAACCACCACCCCATCGGCCGCCACCGCCCGCCGCAGCGCACTGACATCGGGCGAGAAGGCACGGCAGGCCTCGGTGATCCGGTCGGCAGCCTTGGCCGGGATGATGCCGTGCACGGCCTCGGCCCGCGCGAGCGCCGCCTCGAAGGCGAGCATCGCATGGATATCGGCGGAGGCCGAGAACTCGGCGGCAACCGCCTCATCCCCCAGCAACCCGGAGAGATAAGGGTGGTCGAAGGCGGAATAGGTCATGATTTCCCCGTTTCTGGTCGCGGATGCGGCTCGCCGAACGAAATGCCACCTGCTGCCCGAAGCGCCAACCGTGCGGCGCTCGGTGTCCAGGCGTGACATTCCTGTTCAGATGTCGAGGAAGACGGTTTCCTTCTCACCCTGCAGGTGAATGTCGAAGACATAATTAGGCGCCGTTCCGGTCGCGACAAGCGTGGCGACGCGATGGCGATGCTCGATGCGCGCAAGCAGCGGGTCGGCGGCGTTGGCTTCCGCCTCGTCCGGGAAATACATCCGGGTGTGAAGCCCCACATTAATGCCGCGCGCCACGATCCAGAAGGTGATGTGGGGTGCCATCTGCCGGTCGTGGCTGTAGGGAACCTGCCCAGGCTTGATCGTCTCGAAGGAAAAGACCCCGTCGTCGGCACCGGTTGAACAGCGCCCCCAACCGGCGAAGTTGGCGTCGGCAGAACCGCGTATCTCGGTCGGCGAATTGTAGAGCCCGGCGGCGTCCGCCTGCCAGATCTCGACGAGCGCGTCCTTCAGCGGCGCGCCGGCGCCGTCGATCACCCGTCCGGTGATCGTGATGCGCTCGCCACGCGTCTCGCCGTTCACCATCCGCGATCCGAGGTCGGCCTCGTAGACGCCGCCAATGCCGCAAAAGTTCGGGGTGAGTCCGATATGCACATAGGGACCGGCCGTCTGCGAGGGCGTCTCCTTGAGGTAGCCGAGTTGCTGAACCATCAGTTGCCCTCCATCCGGTTCTCGAACAGCGTCGAGCGGCGCCCCCGCAGCACGATGTCGAACTTGTAGGCGCGCGCGTCGAAGGGGATCGTGTTTGCCCAGTCGAGCGGGGCGATCAATTGTTCGACCGCCTGCCGGTCCGGGATGGTGTTGACGATCGGACACTTCCAGATCATCGGATCGCCCTCGAAATACATCTGGGTGATCAGCCGCTGCGCGAAGCCGTGGCCGAAGACCGAGAAATGGATATGCGCCGGGCGCCAGTCGTTGACGCCGTTCGGCCAGGGATAGGGGCCGGGCTTGATCGTGCGGAAAGCATAGCCCCCTTCCGCATCGGTGATCGCGCGGCCACAACCGCCGAAATTAGGATCGAGCGGCGCGAGATAGCTTTCCTTCTTGTGGCGGTAGCGACCTCCGGCATTGGCCTGCCAGAATTCGAGCAGCGCCCCGGGCACGGCGCGGCCGCGCTCGTCAAGCACCCGGCCATGCACGATGATGCGCTCGCCGATAGCACTCTCACCGGCCCTGGCGAAATTGTGGATGAGGTCGTTGTCGAGTTCGCCGATGATCGAATGCCCGAAGACCGGGCCGGTGATTTCCGAAATCGTCCCGTCGAGCGAAAGCAGCGCCTTCTGCGGCGAGCGCAGCACCGAGGTCTTGTAGCCCGGCGTCAGCGCCGGTGCGTGCCACCCACGGTCGCGCGCGAAAAAGGCGCCCGTCTCCGGTCTTCCGTTGGTTCTGTCGGACATCGCTTCCTCCCGTCAGGCCGCCTTGCCGGCATCGATCTCGGCAAAGACCTGCTTGGCGATCTTGATCGCATGATTGGCCGCCGGCACGCCGGCATAGATCGCCACGTGCAGCAGAGCCTCGCAGATATCCTCGCGCGTCGCGCCGGTGTTGGCGGTCGCGCGCACATGCATGGCGACCTCGTCGTCCTGGCCGAGGGCGGCGAGCAACGCGATCGTCACGATCGAGCGCTCGCGCTTCGTCCAGGTTGGCCGCGACCAGACATGGCCCCACGCCGCTTCGGTAATCAGTTCCTGGAAGGGGCGGTCGAATTCGGTGGAAACCGACTGCGTCCGATCCACGTGATTGTCGCCGAGCACCGCACGGCGTGTGGCCATGCCCTGGCGATAGCGGTCGGAGGGCGCAGAAGCGTCACTCATGGGTCCTGTCTCCATGCATTGCAATTTCGAAGAAGGCGCGAAGCACCGCAGTCAAGGCTTCCGGGTTTTCGACGCAGGGAATATGACCGGCATCGCGGATGACTTCGTAGCGCGCACCGGGAATGAGGCGGGCGGTCGCCAGCACGACATCCGGCGGCGTCGAGCCGTCCTGATCGCCGACGACGCAAAGCGTCGGCACGGCGATGCGCGCAGCCGCCTCGGTATAGTCGGCATCACGGATGGCGGCACAGGTGGCGACGTAACCGGTCACCGGCTGTCTGACGAGCATGTTGCGGTAGCCGGAAAGGTCAGTGTTTTCCGGGCGGCGAAAGGCGGGCGTGAACCAACGCTCGAGCACGCTGTCGGCAATCGCCTCGATGCCCTTCTCCTCGACCGCTGCGATGCGTGCCGCCCAGGTCTCGGCCGTACCGATCTTGTGCGCCGTGTCGCAGAGGACGAGCGCCCGCACCAGATCCGCCCGCCGCTGGTAGAGCGACTGCGCAATCAGGCCGCCGACCGAAAGGCCGCAGATGATCGCCTGTTTGACCGAGAGCATGTCGAGCAGGCCGGCCAGGTCGTTGGCATGGTCCTCGATCGCGTAAGGCACCGGGCCGATGTCCGAGAGACCGTGGCCGCGTTTGTCGTAGAGAACGATGGCGTAATCGCCGGCCAGCCGGACGATGACGTCGCGCCAGATGCGAAAATCCGTGCCGAGCGAATTGGCGAAAACCAGCACCGGCCGGTCGCCGGTGGCGCCGATCACCTGATAGTGGATCGTGATGTCGTTGATACGGGCAAACTGCACGGGCTCTCTCCTCCGTCACCAAACTGGATATTTAATCTGGTTAGGTAAAATGATATTTCATGGCATTTCATTAACTTGAGGGTTATGAATTCCATGATCGACGCCCGGGTCAAGTTTCGCCATCTACAGACATTTGTCGAGGTCTCCCGGCAGAAGAGCGTGATGAAGGCGGCCGAGCTGCTGCATGTCAGCCAGCCGGCCGTGACCAAGACGATCCGCGAACTCGAAGAGGTGCTTGGCGTCGCGGTCTTCGAGCGCGACGGGCGCGGCATCAAGATAACCCGCTATGGCGAGGTGTTCCTGCGTCACGCCGGTGCGGCGCTAACGGCGCTTCGCCAGGGACTCGATTCCGTCTCGCAGGAGCGGTCCGGCGACGGCGTCCCGGTCCGCATCGGCGCGTTGCCGACGGTCTCGACGCGGATCATGCCGCACGCCATGACGCTGTTTCTCAAGGAAGAGACCGGCGCCCGCATCAAGATCGTCACCGGCGAGAACGCAGTCCTCCTCGAGCAGCTGCGCGTCGGCGATCTCGATCTGGTCGTCGGGCGGCTTGCGGCGCCGGAAAAGATGACCGGCTTTTCCTTCGAGCATCTTTATTCGGAACAGGTGGTCTTTGCCGTCAGGGCCGGGCATCCGCTGCTTGCCGGTGCGCATTCGACGTTCGCGCGGCTTGCGGATTTCCCGGTGCTGATGCCGACACGGGCCTCGATCATCCGCCCCTTCGTCGAACGCTTCCTGATCACCAACGGCATCGCCAGCCTGCCGAACCAGATCGAGACCGTGTCCGACGCCTTCGGCCGCGCCTTCGTGCGGGCGAGCGATGCGATCTGGATCATTTCCGCCGGCGTCGTCGCCGCCGATGTCGACGACGGCACGATCGCAATCCTGCCGATCGACACCAGCGAAACGAAAGGTCCTGTTGGCCTGACCATGCGCGCCGACGCAGCACCCACGCTCGCCCTCTCGCTTCTGATACAGACCATTCGCGAGGCGGCGACGGCAGTCTCGTCCAAGCTCTAGGCGCGGGATCGATCGGCGCCGCGCGGCAGGCGACGGCGAACCCGTCGCCTATCGATCCAGCAGGTCGACCGGTTGCCGTTATCTCGCAACGGCAACCGCTCCTACATTCATAATCCGGCTGCTGCTCAATAGGCCGGCCGCCTGCACCAGCGGATAGCCGGCGGCTGCGATATCGGAATTGATCCGGTGGAGGTCGCGCACGAGATCGATGAAGAGGGCATTGTCTCTCGCACCGGCCGCCGTCTCCACGTGCTCGCCACCAAGATGCCGCCGGACGATTTCGTCTTCGAGTTCGCGAAAACGGTCCTTTTGTGCCGCGAGCCGCGATGCGGCCGCAACATCCCTGGACGAGAGAGCCGCCGGCAGCAGTCTCAACGAGGCCACGATCACCTCGGAGAGCGCCTCGATCGCCGCGCGCTGGCTCGCCGAAAACTGGATGTCCTGTTTTATCGTTGCCCGAATGCGATCGGCGAGGCTCAGCTTGATGACGTCGCCCGCATGTTCGAGATTGCTCGCAAACAACATGATCTCTTGGGCCCGGCTGGTCTCTCCGGCCGGCAAACCGTCCTGTGTCAAATGTCCGAGATAGGCGTGCACCGAGGCCATGTAGTTGCCGAGCCGCGCATCCACGGGCAACAGTTCCTTCAGGTTTTCGAGCCTGCCGGCCTGCAGCGATGTAAGCGCCATCCGGAACATGCGCTCCAGCAATTCGCTCATGCGGATCGTTTCGGTCGTCGCATTGCTGAGCGCGATTGCCGGCGTCTCCAGCGACATGCTGTCGAGATAACGCGGGGACGCCAGGGGATCGGCGGCGATCGGCGCCTGTGGAACCAACCGCTCCACAAGGCTGACGACGAAAGACGACAGCGGCAGGAACAAGGCGGCAACCACTAGGTTGAAGGCAACGTGAAGACCGACGGCGACGTGCAACGGATCCGTGGGTAGACGACCGGCAATGTCCACGATCTGCCGCGCGAAGGGCAGCAGCGACACGGCCAGAAGACCGCGGCAGAAAAGATTGGCGATCGGCAGCTTGCGGGCGGATGGCGGTTGGTCGAGCGTGGCACTGACTGCCGGAAGGCCGCCACCGAAATTGATCCCGAGGATGAGCGGGACGGCGCCGGCGACTTCGAGGCTGCCGTTCATCAGTAGCGAAGCGACGAGCAGGATGACGGCAAGCGTCGAATGAAACAGCCAGGCAAGCATCGCACCGACGAGGAAAGCGAGCACCGGTTCCGTCGCGACCGCCTCCAGGACGTCGTGGAAGAGCGTGGCTTCGCGCAGCGGTGCCGTCGCCGACACGATCACCTTCAGCGCCATCAGCATCAGCCCGAGGCCCATCAGGATACGGCCGGCGTTTCGCGGTCGGAATTCGCCGGACACGCTGAATGCGACATAACCGGTCAGGAGAAACAGCGGAGCGAGCACGCCCGCCAGCGACGAGCCGGAGGCAAGGAGGCCGGAGACGAGCGCCGAGCCGATATCCGCCCCGAGCAGGACGGCAAGCCCGGTCTGGGCCGAAATCGCGCCTGCGCCCGCGAGCCCGGCAACGATCAGCGCCATCGCCGTGGCGCTGCCGAGCACGGCGGTCGCAAGGACCCCGCCGCCGAAGGCGGTAAGCCGGTTCGACAGGCGCTCTTCGACAAAGCGCTGCAGCCGATCGCCCCAGCCGCGCATAACGCCGGTGCGCACCATGCGAACGCCCCACAGAAGCAGCGCCACGCCACCCAGAAGTTCCAGGATAACCAATGTTCCGGAGTTCATCTCATGCCCCTCGCCGCAAGTCTCAGTCGGCGACGAAATCGTCGGGTGCGACAGATCCGATGTTGTAGCCCTCGAGCTGCGCGGTCATGCTGCCGCGCCGCGGGAAATGCAGGATGGTCGCCGTGCCCGGCGTCACCGGAACGACGCGTGAGGGCGGAAGGTCGAGGAATTCGTGGCAGGCGGCGCGCACCACCCCACCATGGGCAACGACGAGCAGGTCCCCTTCGGTGCGGGACATCCAGTCGTGCACGCCTTCGGCCACGCGGCCGCGGAAGGCGCCCCAGGTCTCGCCATTGGCCGGCGTGAAGGTACCGGCCCGCCAGGCGGCATATTCTTCCGGCCGTTCGGCGATCAGGTCCGGCTTGCGCCGTCCCGTCCATTCGCCCATGTCCAGCTCACGGAAGCGCTCGTCGGTCGGTGCGTCCGGGTGACCGATGAGGGCGACCGTCTGCCGGGTGCGGCCGAGGTCCGAGGCAATTATGCGAACCGGCTTCAACGCCTTGGCGTAGGGGCGAAAGCGCCTGACCTGCGCGACCCCGCGCTCGGACAGAAGCGAGTTGTCCTGTCCCTGGAGGCGTTGTTCGGCGTTCCACTGGGTCTCGCCGTGGCGCATGAGGATGAGCCTCATTGTTGGATCCTTTCTCCGGTGGCGGCGAAAACCGCATCGGGTGTGCGAATGAAGGAAAGGGGGATCGGCTCCCCCGGCGTGGCGGTGAAGTAGCTGTCGGCCATCGCAGTGATGCGCAGTTCGCCGACCATGGCGGTCACCATGGTTCGGCCCGCGATCGGGGCCGCTTCGGCAAAGCGGGCCGTAAGCGACGGCGCTCCTGCGACCGCGCCGACGCTCACGTCTTCGGCGCGGTAGAGCAGTTGCGCATCGTCGCGGCCGGCGGCCAGGGAAGCCGGAGCGAGCACCATATCGCCGAAGACGAGGCCGTCGCCGGCGCGGTGCACCGGTATCAGGATTGCCGGCGGCGTGCCGAGGAACGTCGCAACGAACGTAGTCTGCGGGTTGCGCAGGAGGTCGATCGGTTTGCCAAACTGTTCGACGCGGCCGTTGTTGAGCACAGCGACATGGGTCGCCATGGTCATCGCCTCGACCTGGTCGTGGGTGACGTAGACCGATGTCGCCCCGGTCGCCCGGTGGATGCGCATCAACTCGCTGCGCATCTCGATCCGGAGCTTGGCGTCGAGGTTCGACAGCGGCTCGTCGAACAGGAGGATGCTCGGCTGCGGTGCGATCGTGCGGGCGATCGCCACGCGCTGCTGCTGGCCGCCGGAGATCTCGGCCGGATACCGTTCGGCCAGCATGTCGATGCCGAGAAGCGAAAGCACTTCCCGCACACGCTGCTCGCGCTTGTCGCGCGGCCATCTGGCGACCTTCAGCGGCCAGGCGATGTTGCCGGCGACCGTCATGTGCGGCCAGAGTGCGTAGCTCTGGAACACAAGCCCGGCATTGCGCTTGCCGGCGTCGGCAATCACGCCGCCCGCACCGCTCGACACGGTCTGCCCGACGAAGGCGATTTCGCCCTCGCTCGGGCTTTCAAGCCCGGCCAGCATGCGCAGAAGGGTCGACTTGCCGCAGCCGGAGGGGCCGACGAGCACGAGGAAGGACCCCGCTGGTACCGAGATGTTGACGTCCTTGACGGCGGTAAAGGCGCCGAAGCGTTTGACGAGACTGCGGATCTTGATGGCGTCCGCGGTGCCGGTTGCTAAGGCATTCATGGTGCTTTCCATTTCTGGACACGGTTCTGCAGGCTGTGGGCCACGAAGGAGGCAGCCAGGCAGACGACGAGGATGACGAGGGTGATGGCATTGGCGAACTGCATGAAGCCTTCCGCGGCATAGCGATAGGCGACCATGCTCAGCACCGGCGAGGTGGCGGTGAACAGCAGCACGACCAGCGAGAGGTCCCGCACCATCTTGACGAAGACGAGGATCGCGCCGGCAAAGAGGCCCCGGATCGCGAGCGGAAAGATGATCGCGAACAGGCGACGGCTCAGTCCCGCACCGGTCAGCCTTGCACTTTCCTCGATGTCGGCGGAGATCTGGCCGAGCACCGAGCGCCCCGACTGCACGGCAAAGGGCAGATTGTGCGCGGATGCCGCAATGACCAGCAGCGCAAAAGTGCCGTAGAGCGAAGGCAACGGCCCGATCGGCGCGCCGAAGAGTGCGATATACGCGGCGGCAAAGGCGATGCTCGGCACCAGGAGCGGCAGGAAGGCGAGCTGGCTCAGCAGCGTCGCAAGCAGGCTGCCGCGGCGCTGCACGATGGTATAGGCCAGCGCCAGACCGAGCAGCATCGTGGTGAAGGCGACGACCAGCCCGAGACGGATCGTGTTCCAGATGGCGTCGATCAGCACCGGATTGCGGAAGATCCCCGCCTGCCCCTGCGCCATCTCGCCGCCGCCTTCACCGATCCAGAAATGCAGCGTCCAATTGGAGAACAGCGCGCCGCTTTGCGGTGCCAGGCTCGATGCGGCCAGCACGAGAACCGGCAGCACCGTGGTCAAAAGCCCGATGACGACGGCGATGGCAAAGAGTGGCCAGCGCCAGGCGCCGAGCGGGAAGCGCTTGGTCCGCCCGCCTTTGCCGGTCACGGTGATGAAGGCCTTGCGGCCGGAGACGATGCGATCGGAGAGCCACAGGAACAGCGCCGAGACCGCAATGAGCAGCAGCGCAAGCACGAAGCCGCGTTCGTTCTGGCCCGTCTCGATCATGCCGAAGAGGCGCGTGGAAAGCGTCTGCATGCGCACCGGGAGGCCGAGCAAGGCGGGGGCTGCGAAATTGGCGACAGCCCCGGCGAAAGTCAGCGATGCGGCCGCAATCAGCGCCGGCGTGACGACCGGCAGGATGATGCCGAAGAAGATGCGCGGGCGCTTGGCGCCGGCCATCTGGCCTGCCTCGACGAGATCGGCACCGACCGAACTCAGGGCCGCGGCGATGATCGTATAGGCGAGCGAATAATAGTGCGCGATCAGCACGATCGCCGTCGGGATCAGACCCCAGGCGAGCCAGTCGGGAATGGCCAGGCCGCTGGTCTCGAAGAAGCCGGCCGAACCGCCGAGACGCGAATTGCGAAACAGCGTGCCCCAGGCAAGGGCTGCGGCAAAGCTCGGGATCATGTAGGGCAGCGACGCCATCAGGCCGAGGAAACGGCGGCCCGGGACGTCCGTCAGAACCACGAGCCAGGCGAGGAAGCCGCCGATGAGCAGGCAGCCGGCACCGACGCTGAAGCCGAGGATCATGGTGTTGAGAAGCGGTCGCCACCAGAGATTGGCGGAGAGCGGGCTGGCAAGCACCGCCTTCCAGGCCGCGATGCCCTCGGGCGTCAGCGTCGTGAAGAGGATGCGCAAGAGCGGAGCGACGACCAGGATCGCGACGATGGCGACGAGAAGTGCCGGCAGGAGGAAGCCCGATCGGAGCAGCCGGCTGCCCGATGGTGCGGATATCGATAGGGATGTCATGTCAGGGCCTCGGCGTCTGTCGGCACGCCCGGTGTAGAGCATGCCGACAGACGGTTTCCGTTACTGGAGCGTGATGATCAGGTCGGCGATGCGTCCGCGCGCGGCGGCCGTCTTTGCCGGATCGATCGTCCAGGCCTTCAAGTCATCGAGTTTCACCGAGTCCGGATGGTGGGCGATGGTCTTGCGGGTTGCGTAGTCGCCGGGGACGTTGAAGGGCTCGAAGCCCGCCCCGCCGGTCGGCGTGTCGTCGCCGAACATGAAGTCGATCAGCAAACGAGCGGCTGCCGGATGAGGCGCCTTGTCGGCGACCGTCAGAACCGCCGGAAAGAGGATGCCGTTGGCCGGCTCGACATTGTTGGCGATCTGCAGCGCCCAGCCTTCCTTCGCGTTGTCGCGACGGTCGGAATAGGTGCCGAAACCGACCGGCGGGTTCTTGGCGTTGACGTCGCCCACCGACTTGTTGAGCACGTCGCTGTTGGGAACCAGGATCAGGTCGTTGGCGAAGAGGTCCTTGATGAACTGCTCGCCGGCACCCTGGAGATCGCCTTCCACTTCGATATCCTTGCCGAAATGGGCCTTGTAGGCGGCTGCCATCTCGTCCGGATGTAGCGCGATCTCGGTCAGGAGGTCGAGCAGTTCGCCACGCTGGCTCGGATCGACCATCAGCACCCTTCCCTGCCACTCCGGCTGGGTGAGCTGCCAGAGATTGCTGACGGGCGAACCGTCAGGAAAGGCCTTCTCGTTGTACATCAGCACCTTGGTCGAGAGGCGCTGCGTCAAAAGCGGCGCCTTGTAGCGGTCCTCCAGTTCGTTCGCGACCCGCGGCGGCACGTAGTTCACGATCCGCTTTCCCTCCAGAAGCTTGGTGAACACGACAGGCGTATCGGCGATATAGAGCACGTCGACCGCATGCACGCCGGCCTGCTGTTCCGCCTCGATGCGGGCGATCTGCTTGGTCGAGCTCATGTCGAGGCCGATGAGGTCGATGCCCGGATAGGCTTCCTCGAAGGCCTTTTCGATCTTGGCGATGCGGCTCGACAGCGAGAAGACGGTGACGCTCCCCTCCTTCTGTGCGAGCGGCAGCAATTGCTGCGGCGTCAGGCCGTCGAGATCGGACGCCATCGCCAAGGATGGCAATGCGAAACATGCGGCAAGCGCGGCACTGGTCAGTTTCTTCAGCATTTCGTTCTCCTCCCTTTGTATTTCCCCGCTAGAGCATCCTGCCTTCAAGTGGGATCACCTTCTGGCGTAAAGATGCACTAGAATCAAAGCATTAGCGTCCTTCGTGCGTATGAACGCGCAGCGCTCTAGTCGAAGTCGTTGAACAACTCCGACAGCTTCTCCAGCCTGCCGATCACCTGCCCCTGATGGCGGCCGGCGATCGTGAGCACGATGGCGTTGACGATCGCAAACGGGATCGTCGGTGTCTGAAATTCGCTGCCCGAGCGCCCCCTCGGCGCTGCGAGCATCAGATCGGCTGCGGGCTCCATCAGCGGCCCGACCAGATCGGAAACGAGGATCGATTGCGCACCGACCCGCGTCGCGTGCCGCACCAGCGGACCGTAGCTTTGCGGCTGCTTGCGAAAGGCAAGCGCCACCACGAGGTCCCCCGCCTCCATGCCTACCAGGCGCTCGGCGATGTCCCGGCCGCGGCCCGTCAGCTGGATCGTGGTCATGCCGAAGCGGTCGAGGCGACGCTGCAGGAAACCGGCGACCGATTGCGCGTGCCCCTGCCCGAAGATGAAGACGCGGCGCGCCGAAAAGATCATGTCCGCGGCCCTGTCGATATCCGCCTGCTCGACCGAGCGGGCGAGCGTTTCGAGCGCGCTGATCTCGGCTGCGATCAGATCGGTCAGGTAGTCGCCATGCTCGACCTTCGAGACCGAGCGGCGCATGCGGTTGGCCGCGTCTTGGTCGTCCAGCACCTCGCGCTGCAACTGGGCGCGGAGGTCCGGAAAGCCCTTGTAGCCGAGCTTCTGCGCCAGCCGCGTGGCGGTGGCCTCATGAACGGAAGCGCGCTGGGAAATCTGCGGGCCCGACAGGAACGCGGCCTCCGCCCGGTTTTCCAGCATGGTCGTGATCAGCTTTTGATCCGCATCGGTAAGCCGCCTGGAATGCGTCTTAATGCGATCGAGTATCGTCATGACGCCCCCGCAAGTTCATTTGCAGGATCCATCGTTCCTGCAATTTTCCATGCCGTCAATAATAGCAGTGCAAGAATCTTTGCAAGGGTCTGCAATGGCCGATGCTACCTGGTTGCGGATGGGCTCCCTGCCCTGCAGGCCACCCGCCACACGCCCCGACGAACCTACCTTCGCGCGCTTCGGGAAGGCGCACCCGCAACCTTTGCGGTTACCCGACAGATTCTTTGCAAAGCACCGCAAACCGATCCAGCCGGCCGTGGCTGCGCAGGAATGGCATGGATCCTCCAACGATTGCTCCTCCGATTTCGGCGCCCTCTCCACGCAACCCACACACGGCCTCAACGAATCCTGTGCCTGCCGGTTGCACCGCTGATTGCAGCGAAACTTCGAGAACCACCATGAGCGATCCCCAAACGACAGACCTTGCCGTCGGCCCAGTCCCGGGCAGCCATCCCAAGAAAAGGGAATGGCCGATCGGAGGCTTCAACTGGCTTCTGACGAAGCACATGTTTCTGGCGGTGACAGCCACCATTGGGGTACTGACATCGGGATCGTTCATTTACATGTACGTCCTCTACCTGATGCACTCGGACGCGGTGCTCGAACCGGTGACCCTGGTCGAGCTCCTGGTGATGGCCGCGGTGCTCGCCGTCAGCCTGATCATCGCTGCGATCATCGGCGGTCGCCTCAGCCACCGGATCGTGAACGCACTGGTGCTCATCCGCGATGCCGCAAAGGCGATTGCGATGGGAAACTTCTCCACCCGCGTGCCGGTTCGATCGCGACGACTGGGGGAGGTCGACGACGTGATCGACCATTTCAATCGCATGGCCGAACTGCTGGAGAGCGCGGAGAAGGAGTTGCAGTACCAGAACAACGCCATCGCCCATGAACTGCGAACGCCGCTAACGGTGCTGCGTGGCCGCCTGCAAGGAATGCGCGACGGCCTCTTCGAGCCAACCACCAAACTTTACGATGGCTTGATCGGCCAGATCGATCACCTGACCAGCATCGTCGAGGATCTTCGCATCCTGGCGCTCTCGAATGTGGGGCGGCTGGAGCTCCGCCTGGAGCCGGGCGACATGGGCGAGGAGGTCGAGACTGCCGTCGCCGCGATGCTCGGCGAGTTCGACAAGGCGGGGATGCCTGTATCGCTCGACCTCAGCCGGGCGCCGATGACGCTTGATCGCGCCAAGGTTCGACAGGCCCTGCTGGCAATCATGCACAATGCCACTCGCTATGCACCGGGCACCCGGCTCTCCATCGTGGCGCGGATGAGAGGTTCGGAAGCCATCTTCCAATGCCAGGATTCGGGGCCAGGCATGTCCGATCTCGACATCGAACACGCGTTTGATCGGTTCTGGCGCGCGGACGATTCCCGATCCCGTGCGAGCGGCGGCAGCGGCCTCGGCCTCTCGGTCGTTCGTGCGATCGCCGAAGCCCATGGAGGTTCGACCAGCGCGAAGCGAAACGAGTTCGGCGGCATGACCTTTGAAATCGCCTTGCCGACCGACTGCGGAAGCAGAGGCGCGCAAAGCGTACTCTCTCCATGAAACCCGGATGAACTCTGCGCGGAACCTGCAAGCAGATGAGGCAAACCGATCGCATTGAACGGGCCGGACCGGTCCGCGACAATAAAGGAAACGATCGATGACACTCAACTTCAAGACGGCCGCGCTTGCTCTGAGCGTTGCCGCAGCCGCTCCGACGGCGCAGGCCGCTGATTTCAACAATTCGGGCGTCGACTTTGCCAATGTGGATCGTTGGACGGGGACCTACGCGGGTGGCCACATCGGCACCGGCTCCTCGAACCAGAAGGGCAGCAAGAACAAGATCAACGGCGGCGTCCAGGTCGGCTACAACCAGCAGATCGGCCAGTTCGTGGTGGGCGGCGAGATCGAGGCGGCGCGCGCCGGCGGCCTGCAGTATCAGGTCGGCAAGGGCGGCGCCTTGCAGCAAACCTGGAGCGGCACCGCCCGGGCCAAGGCCGGCTACGCACTCGACAACATCTTGCTCTACGGCACTGTCGGCGTCACCACCGCGCGCTTCGAGGGCAAGGGCACCGTGACCTCCGGCGATCGCTGGCACACCGGCTGGACCTATGGCGCCGGCGCCGAGATGGGGTTCACCGAAAACATCTCCGGCAAGGTCGAGTATAGCCAGACCCGGTTCAACGGCGTGGACTCCACGATCGGTGGCGTGAAGGGCTCGAACAATCTGGTCAATCACGCGATCAAGACGGGCCTGAATTTCCGCTTCTGATCTCGAATGCGACCGGTTCTACCGTCCCCCTAGCACCGGTCGGGCGAGCGGCAACACCTCGCCAAACGGCGGCGCCTGCGCAGGCGCCGCCACAATCATGGTCGCGCATGTCCCCGAATGTCGGCCGAACCCGCCCCGGGCGAGCCAACGCCGAACGGGCCGCATCGGCGCTTTCGATCTCAGGCGCTCGCAAACGCGTTTCAGGCGCCCTCGCCGACGAAGCTGCAGCCCAGCCTTTCCAGTTCGCGGTCAACCCAGGACCGGTCGATCTCGCCGAGCACCGTCGCATTCATCTGCTTGGCCTCGGCCTCGTGCTTGGCGCGGGTCGCCTTGAGAACCGTGTCGGTATCGGCTCTGGGTATGCACACCACGCCGTCGAAATCTCCCAGAATGAGATCGCCCGGATTGATCACCATACCGGCGATCGAGATCTGGAAGCCGATTTCGCCGGGACCGGTGCGGTAGGGTCCCCGGTGCGTCACGCCGATTGCGTAAAGCGGCAGGTCCTGGGCGCGAATGGCCTCGGCGTCGCGGATCGCGCCGTTGAGGACGAAGCCCGCGACCCCACGTTTTACCGCATGGGCCAGCATCAACTCGCCCATCAGCGCATTGGTGGTATCGCCGCCGGCATCGACGACGATGACGTCACCCGGCCTGGCGATATCGATCGCCTTGTGCAGCATCAGGTTGTCGCCGGGGCAGGTCTTGACCGTGAGCGCCGGGCCGGAAAGCACGCCGCCGCCATGCATCGGGCGCAACCGGTCGCCGCCGGCAACCAGCCGGGACATGCTGTCGGACACGTTGGCGACAGGCAAGGCGCGGAACGCCTCGATATAGGAGGGATCGACACGTTCCATGTCGTTCTTCACTCGGAAACCGATCGGCATATCTTGTTCTCTCCTCGGAACGGTTAGGCTGGCTCTTTGCGCAGGCCGAGGCTCTGCGGCGTTGCTAGGCTGAAGGCGTCGGGCGCTTCGCCGCCGAGCACGCTGATGATGTGCCGCGCGGCGATTTCCGCCATGGCCTTCGACGAGCCCTTGGTCACGCCGCCGATATGCGGCGTGGCGAGCAGGTCGGGGGCCGCCCACAACGGATTGTCGTCAGCCGGCGGCTCGGTGGCGAAGCTGTCGAGGGCGGCACCCGCGATGCGCTTGTCACGCAAGGCGATGGCAAGCGCTGCCTCGTCGATGAGGCCGCCGCGCGCCGTGTTGACGATGAACGACGTCGGCTTCATCAAAGAAAGGCGACGGGGGTCGATCAGGTGGCGCGTCTCGGCCGTCAGCGGGCAATGCAGGCTGACGATATCGGCACGGCGGACGAGGTCGTCCACGTCGCTGACGGTTTCGATGTTCGCCTCGGCGAGCCCCGCCGCCGCATGCGGATCGTAGACAATCACGTCCATGCCGAGCGCGCGGGCCATCGCAGCCGTCTCGCGTCCGATCGCGCCATAACCGACAAGCCCCATCACCGTGCCGATGATATCCCGCCCCATGAAGGTCGGCTTCGGCCAGCGGCCGTCCTTCACCGCTGCCGTCAGCGGGCCGACCTCCTTGAGCAAGGCGAGCGAAAGGGCGATCGCGTGTTCGGCGACCGCGCGTGCGTTCGACCCCATGGAACGCAATACCGGCACGCCCCGGTCAGCCGCCGCCTGGATGTCGACATTGTCGACGCCGACGCCATGCTTGACGATGACCTTCAGCTTCGGCGAGGCGGCGATCACCGCCTCGTTGATCTGGCCCTGGCGGACCATGATCGCGTCGATACCGAGTTCAGCCGCACGCGCGGCGACGATGTCGGAGGCATCGTAAGGCGGCGAGAAGAAGACGTCGCAGTCATGCGCGTTGAGCAATTCGACCGCGCTCTCGGCGATCGAATTGTGGGTCACGAGAACGCGCCATTTGCGGCGCTCCCCCATGGCGCTGGAAGGATTTGACACTGTTTTCTCCAATAGGCTTCCCCACGCTGGGGGTGCGGTCAATGTGAGGCGCGCGTCAGCAAGGCGCGGGCGCGCGTGACGATCGGCAGGTCGACAAACTTGCCCTCGAAGACAAAGGCACCGACGCCGTCCGCTGCGGCCGCATCTGCAGCCTCGATGAGGCGCCGGGCGCGGTCGATCTCGGCCCCGGACGGTGAAAAGCCATCGTTCAGCAGGGCAACGACGCTCGGGTGGATGCACGTCGCGCCATCGAAGCCGAAGTCCTTGGCCTCCCTGATGGCAGCGGTCAGTGCCACCTTGTCGGCATAGTCGGCCGTGCTGCGCAGCAAGCCGAAGGACATGATCCCCGCCGCCTTCGCCGCATAATGGATCAGGAGCTTCGGCAGACGCAGGACCTCCGGCGTCGGCTGTGCCGCCATCGATGTGGCGAGGTCCTCGCCACCGGCCGAAAGTGCAAAGACCCGCGGCCCCGTCGCAATGGACGCGACATTCTGCAACCCGATCGGGTCCTCGATCAGCGGCACGAAACGCATCGGGCTGCGCTGCTTCGCGGTTTCGATCGGCGTCAGATGGCGGTCGAGCCGGTGCAGAAGCGCGGGCGAGGACACCTTCGGCACGTAGAGCGCGTCGGCCCCGGCTTCGCAGGCTGCCGCCGCATCCGCGAGCATCGCGGCCTCGTCATGGGTGTTGATCCGGACGATGACGATGGCGCCGCGCTGCCCCACCATCGGCAGGTTCTTGCCGAGCGCCGCCCTTGCGGATTCCTTTTCGCTCGGCGCGACCGCGTCTTCGAGATCGACGATGATCGCATCGGCGCCGCGTTCGTGCGCCTTTTCAAGGAACCGGGGCGAGCTGCCGGGGACGTAAAGGAGCGAGCGCAGCCTCATTCGGTTCGTCCTCCCATGATCAGATCGATCTCGTCGGTCGACAGACCGGCTTCCGCGAGCACGTCGCGCGTGTTTTCGCCAAGCGACGGCGCCGGATTGCGCCAGACGCCGGGCGTTCCCGACATCCGCGGCAGGATGTTGTGCATGGGTAGAGAACCGAAATCACGATCCTCGACCTCGGTGAAAACCTCGCGCTCGACGAAGTGCGGATCGGAAAAGGCATCGGCGATGTTGTAGACGGGACCGACGGTCGCTCCCGCCTCCCGCATCACGTCGAGTGCGTCATCACGATCGCGCGTCGCGAACCAGGCCCCCACCGCCTCGTCGACCAGCGGCCGGTTGAAAACCCGGTCGGTGTTGGTGGCAAAGCGCGGATCGTCGATCATGTCGGCCCGGCCGATGATCTCGAAGATCCGCTTCGCCACGGCCTGGGTCGAGCCGGACAAGGCGACGAACTTGCCGTCCGCGCAGCGATAGACGTTTCGTGGCGAGGTCGTGTTCGAACCGCTGCCGACACGCTCCTTGATCTTGCCGGTGGTCTTGTAGATCGCCGCCTCCGGCCCGAGCACGGAGAACATCGGCTCAAGCAGGGAAAGATCTATGACCTGGCCGCGGGCAATGCCTCGCTCGCGGGCCAGAAGCGCCGTGCTGACGGCGGACGCGCCGTAGATGCCGGCGATCATGTCGGCAAGCGCCAGCGGCGGCAACACCGGCTCGCGATCCGGAAATCCGGTGCGCGCTGCAAAGCCGCTCATCGCTTCCACCAGCGTGCCGAAACCGGGAAGCTCCGCGTAGGGACCGGTCTGGCCAAAGCCGGAAATGCGCACGATGATCAGATCGGGATTGCGCGCCAGAAGCTTTCCGGGCGCCAGTCCCATCTCTTCGAGCGTGCCCGGCCGAAAGTTCTCGATGAAGACATCGACCGTGTCGAGCAGCTTGAACAGCGCGTCCATCGCCGCCGGTTCGCGCAGGTTGAGCATCACCGACCGCTTGTTGCGACCGTAGGTCTTCCAGTAGAGCGAGCTTCCGCCGTCGCGCCAGTCGCGCAAGGGGTCGCCGGCCGGCGGCTCGACCTTGATCACGTCGGCGCCGAAATCGCCGAGCTGAAGCGACAGCATGTTTCCGGCAACGAGGCGGGACAGGTCAACGACACGAATGCCGTGGAGCGGCCCCTTTGCATCCGCATCGAAGCGTTTCGGTTCCCTGGTCATAGGTTGATCCGTCCTCATGCGTCAGGCCTGCGGGCGGGATTGCGCGGAAAACAGGGTCGAAGCTTCCGGCGGCACATAGACAAAGACCTGGCTGTCGGCGATCTCGCGGCTCGTCTGCACGCGGAAGGTGCTGCCGGCACCGACAAGCTCATACTGATAGACGGATCCGAGATAGGCGCCGCCCTGCACCGTCGCCTGCACGACGTTCTCACCGGCGCCGCCGACGATCTGCAGACGTTCCGGACGGACTGCCACGACCACCTCCTCGCCCGTGCCGCCTGCACCGGCATTGGCGCGGATGACCGTTTGTTCATCCAGGCGGACGCTGGCAGCCCCGCCGCTGCCGCCAACCACGGTTCCGCTCAGGAAGTTCGACGAACCGATGAAGTCGGCGACAAAAGCGTCGGCCGGCGTTTCATAGATCTCCTTCGGCGTGCCGAGCTGCCGGATACGGCCGGTGTCCATGACCGCGATGCGGTCGGACACGGCAAGCGCCTCGGCCTGGTCGTGCGTGACGTAAACGGTCGTGACGCCAAGCCGTTCCTGCAGCTCACGCAGCCAGACGCGCGCCCGCTCGCGCAGCTTGGCATCGAGGTTGGAGAGCGGTTCGTCGAGAAGCAGGAGACCGGGGCGGTAGACCAGGGCACGCGCTAGCGCGACGCGCTGCTGTTGTCCGCCGGAAAGCTCAAACGGGTAGCGCTCGGCAAAGCGCGCCATCTCGACCAGTTCGAGCGCTTCCTTGATCCGCTCGTCCTGCTCGGCGCGCCCGATCTTGCGCAGTTTCAGCGGATAAGCGAGGTTCTGGGCGACCGACATGTGCGGCCACAGCGCGTAGCTCTGGAAAACGAGGCCGATGTTGCGCTGCTCGGGCGGCACCACCGTTCCGGTTCTGCCGTCGAAAAGCACGCGCTCGCCCATTCGGATTGCGCCGGAGGTTGCGTGATTGAGCCCGGAGATCGCAAACAGCGTGGTCGATTTTCCGCAACCGGAAGGTCCAAGCAGCGTCAGGAACTCTCCCTTCGGGATCGTCAGCGAAACGTTGCTGACGGCCTTGTAGGAGCCGTAGCTGATGGAAAGGTCGTCGAGGATGAGATCAGCCATAGATCTTGGCTCCCAGTAGACGGCGCGCCATGAAGACGAACAAGGCCGTGATGATGACTTGGATGGTGGCCAGCGCGGAGACGGGTCCGTTGTCGCCCTGGGCGTAGAGCTGGAGCATGGTCGAACCGATGATCTCGGATCCCGGCTGGTAGAGGAAAACCGCGGTGACGTATTCCTTGAAGAAGTGGATGAAGAGCAGCGCGAAGCTTGAAAACAGCGCCGGCTTCAGGAGCGGCAGGACGATGCGCGTGACGGTCGTCCACCAGTCGCCGCCGGAGATGCGGGACGCCCGGTCGAGTTCCTCGCCGATCTGCGACAGCGCCGGGGCGATCGCACCGAAACCGATCGGAATGTAGCGCACGACGAAGGCAGCGATAAGGATCCAGATCGTGCCGCGGATCATGTCGAGGCCGGGAACCCAGATCACCGCATAGAAGAAGCCGAGACCGGCAATGATGCCCGGCAACGAGCGCGGGAACAGGGCCACATATTCCAGGGCACGGCGGAAGCGGTACTCGGAGCGCTTCGCCACGAGCGCGATCAGAACCACGCAGGCCGTGCCGATGATGCCACCGAGGAACGAGATGACCACCGAATTGAGGATGGCCCTGATGTAGCCGGGCTGGCTGAAGATCAGCTCGAAATTGGCAAGGGTCAGCAGCTTCCAGAACGGAACCAGCGGCGTGAGGAAACTGACGCTCGCCCGCATGAAGATGCCGGCAAAGACGGCGACGATGGTGAAGAGCACGTAGGCGGCAACCGCCGCGAACGCGACCCAGCGCCATTTCCCGAGATCGACGAGCGACGGGCGCGAGGCCTTGCCGCGCACCGTCACGAAGCGGCCGCTGTCCTTCATCAGGCGGCCCTGCAGCCAGACGAGCAGGCCGACGATGACCAGCAGCATCACGGCCCCCGCACCGACAATGCCGTAGTCGGATTGCACGGCGGCGTTGATGCCCTGGTCGTAGAGGAAGGTCGTCACGGTATGGATGCCGCTCGGGCCGCCGAAGACGAGCGGGATCGCCAGCATCTCGATGCCGATGACGAAATTCAGGACTGCGGAGTAGACCATCGCCGGGCGCATCATCGGAACGGTGATGTTGAGCAGCGCCTTCATTGGGCTGGCGCCTGCCGAACGGGCAGCGTCCTCGAGCTGCGCATCGGCCTTGGTGACGGCACCGATGCACATGAGATAGGCAAGCGGCGCCTGGCTGAGGCCAGCGACGATGCTCATGCCGGTCAGGCTGTAGAGGTTCCATGGGGTAAGCCCGGTCCCCGCCTTGACCGCAAGGGTGATGTAGCCGGACGGGCCGTACATCGTGAACCAACCGAAGGCCATCACGAGGTTGCTGACGAACAGCGGCCAGATCAGGATCTCGCCGATCCACTTGCGGCCAGGCAGATTGGTGCGACCGACGATGACCGCCATCACCGAACCGAACAGCTGCGCCACCACCATCGTCACGACGGCGAAGAAGAGCGTGTTGAGCACGATCTTGCCCATGCCGGCCTCGGTGAAGAGGCGAACGAAATTGCCGGCGGTCAACGCGGCATCGGGCTTGTAGAGCGGCTGGTCCAGGAAGGCCTGGAGGATGATGGGCGCAATCGGCCCGATCACGAGGATCGTGGTCAGGATACTCACGGTCCAGAAGATTGCGGTCGATCGGTCACGCCCGGCGTGCGCTGGCGACCCTGCTGCGAGTTCGGTCATGGCAATAGTCCTCGAAGGCCGTCCGCATGCGCGAGAGACGGGCGTCAGGCTTCGTATTGTTAAGAAAAGGGGACAGGCCGCCGACCGGTATCGGTCCGCTCGACAGCCCTGCCCGTGGCCGTTAGTTGCCAGCCATCGCAGCGGTCCACTTGGTGGCAAAGCCCGCCGCGTCGTCGATCAGCGCCCGGTCGAAACCCACGGCGATGAGATTTTCCATGCCGACCTTCTCGGCGATCGCCTGGTAGGTGTAGCGAACCTCGGCTTCATCGACGTCTTCGCGATAGGGGGTCAGCCCGCCCTTGCCGATCTGGGTCTGGCCGTTGCGGCTGAGCAGATAGTCGACGAACAGCTTTGCCGAATTCGGGTTGGCGGCTTCGTTCGGAATGCCGAGGCCGCGCAGCATGACCGGGGTGCCGTCGTCGGGGAAGGCAAAGCCGAGGATCTCGCCGCCGGGCTGTTCCAGGCGCGGGAAAATCGTGATGCCCGAGACGGCGATGCCTACGAGATATTCGCCCGTGGCAATCTTCTCGTTCATCGGGCCGCCGGAGACTTCGCCGCGGATCATCGGTCCGATCTGGCGCAGTTCCTTCCAGCCTTCGTCCCCCTTGACCTGCAGGGTCTTCCACCAGGCGGCGAGGCCGAAGGAATTGCGCGCGGCGTCATAGGTGGTGATCTTGCCGTCGAAGCTTGCCTTGTCGGCCGCCGCCGCCTTGACGAGCGACGAGAAGCCGGTCGGGCGCTGACCTTCGGGAAGCAGGGCGGCGTTGTAGGTGATGACGAGCGGATCCGCCGACATCACGAAGATGCCCGGATAGGGATTGGCGAAACCTGGCAGGCGCTCGATTTCCGGGCTGGGATAGTCGAGCATGCGGCCCTCGGTGCCGTAGCGTGCCCAGCGGTCGTTGGCGCCCGACACCAGGACATCGGCGGTGCGCGCGCCGCTGCCGGCCTCGGCCTCCCAGCGCGTGTGCACCGTGCCGGATCCAAGGTCCAGCGTCTCGACCTTGATCCACGGATAGAGTTCGTTGAAGCCCTTGATTACCGGCTGCCAGTTGTTGTCGGCCATGTTGGAATAGACGACGAGCCCGGCTTCCTTGCGCGATGCGTCGACGAGCTGGGCGTAGTCGGCCGGATAATAGTCCGGCAGCTTCGGCTCCTGCGCGTAAGCGCCGGTCGAGAACGCTGCCGATGCCGCGACGAGCCAGCCGGCCAGTTCTCTTTTCATATAGGTCATTACTTCCTCCCGTGGGTTTTCCCGTTCTTCATCACGCGGCGCGAAAGCTCCTCACTTGCGCGGCGCGCAGCCTCGACCGTCGCCTTGGTGACGCGTTCGAGATTGTTGGCGATCCGCTCGCGCGGACCTGAAATATTGACGACGGCAAGGATGCGGCCGTCCGGATCGACGATCGGCGCCGCCACACCGGCAGCCCCCTCGACACGTCCGTAGAGGTTGGCGACATGGCCGTCGCTGCGCGCGGCGCTGACGCGCTCGGCGATTGCGTCCGGATCGTCCTCACGTGCGACGTCGCCGCGCAGATAGGCGTCGAGGTCGCCGTCGTTCAGCCCGGAAAGCAGCATGAGACCGCTGGCGACGTAGTGCGCAACGCGCGGCGCAGCGATGTCGCGGTCGTAGCGGATCTCCCGCATCGGCAGGATCTTGTTGAGGTAGCGGACCTGGCGGTCGTCGGTGAGAACGGCGATGAAGCCCGTCTCTTCGATCGCACCGACCGTCTCGCGAAGGATGGGCTCGGCCACCCGCAGGATCGTGCCCCAGCCATTGTTGTCCGCCGACGGCTCGCCGGGCAGGCGGATCAGCAGATAACGACCATCGGCCTGCCGGGTGACGTACCCGCCCTCAACCAGCGTCCTCAAAAGAAGCAGCGTGCTGCTCTTCGGCAGCTCAAGCGCCTGGACGACCTCCGCCAGAGTGCAGGCCTCGCCGCGCGACGCGAGCCACTCGATCAGATCAAGGATTCTTTCCGCGCCGCGGCCGCTCATTCAAGTTTCCTCTTGTTCAATATACTGAACACGTGCTATATTGTGAATGCTATGGAAGCGACTCGCCTTTGTCAAGGCGCTCGCCGGCGTCATCCCGTTTCGTGAACATATGAGGCTGCCAGGACGCCGTCCCCGAACCCGCGGCCATCCGACCGATCTCAGGGCCTGACGCCGCAAACGCGCCTCACCGAGGCGCCATACCGTGTTAGAGGCAGCAGCCCACGCGCGGAAAGATCGCGGTCATCCGCAGGTGGACCGAGCGGCATGCAGGACGGTGGCTGAGTGGAGAGGATGAACGCAGGGGGCGGAACCAGGAGCCGCGCCCGCAGGCGACATCATGAAACGCCTCTAACGGCGGCCGCGAGCCAGAATGCTGGCGATCGCCTCTGCCGTCTGTTCTGCTGTCAAAGAGGTCGTATCGAGCGTTTCGAGCCTAAGGTTCCGGTATTCGGCAGCGTCCGAAAGCGCAGAATCGATCGTCGCGTCTTCCTCGCCTCGATGCGCGAGCCTTCTCGTGCGCTCGCTGTCGCTACAATCAAGCAGCAGCCATTGGCCGTCGGGCCAATCCGAAAGTTCATCCGGCGTACAGACGCCAAGCAGGACGACACGGGCGGGATCCGCGATCTCGACCGCCCTCCTCACGAGCGCGGCATAGGGCGACCATGTCGCCTCGTTCTCGCTGATATTGCAGCCGGCAAGCAACCCGGCCGGCTCCATCAGCGCGTCCCAATCCAGGATCACTGACTGGGGAAGCAGGTAGCGCAAATGCGCGACGACGGCCGTTTTGCCGGATCCCGGCGCGCCGAGGATATACCACATCTTGCCTTCTCTCATGGCCATTTCGCCGCCTCGGGTCGTCAGCGGCTGCGCGCAAGGCGCACCGTTCCGTACCCGCGGCGCTCCGTACCAGGGAGTTGCAGATATAGTCACTCGAACACGCCGATCAACGCCCGGCGCGGCTGTCGGCTGCCGCCGGGCGGGCATTGTCGCCGTCATTCATCCGTCCCCATGGGGCCACTGAAGCCCGAGAACTTCGGCGCCCCAAGCGGAACCGGATGAACGCTCGCCTAAAGGACCGGATTGGCGCCCAGCCCAGATCAGGTGGGTTACTCCTCGATGTCGACCTTGTCGAAGCGATGCGAGCCCAGGGGCTCCATCACGTAGTTCTTCACCTTTTTCGACATCGGCAGCACGACGGTGGAATGGGCGATCGGCACCCAGGGTGCCTGGTCGCTGATCATCGCCTGGGCTTCCTCGTAGAGCTTCGTGCGCTCGCCCTGGTCCGCACTGACCCGCGCCTTCTGGAAGATCTCGTCGAGCGGCTTGTAGCACCAGTTGGCATTGTTGGCACCGCCGACGCCGGCGCAGCTGAAGAAGTAGCTGAGCAGGTTGTCCGGGTCGCCGTTGTCGCTGGTGCCGCCGAGAATGACCGCGCCATCACGCGCCTCGTCGCGCACCTTCTTCAGGTACTCGCCCCATTCATAGGAGACGATCTCGACGCCGATGCCGACCTTGGCGAGGTCCGACTGCATCAGTTCCGCGGCGCGCCGGGCGTTCGGCATATAGGGGCGGCTGACCGGCATCGCCCAGATCTTCATCTTCAGATCCTTGACGCCGGCCTCGTCGAGGAGCTTCTTTGCCGCCTCCGGATCGTAGCTGTAGCCCTCGATCTTGCCGTTATAGCCCCACATCGTCGGCGGCAGCACGCTCTTGGCGACCTGTCCCATGCCCTGGTAGACGGAATCGACGATCGCCTTGCGGTCGATCGCCATGTTGATGGCGCGGCGCACCTCCAGCTTGTCGAACGGCGCGACCAGCGTGTTCATCGCCAGATAGGAAACGTTGAGCCCCGGCTGCTCCATGACGTTGAGATCAGGATTTTCCTTCAGCTTGGCGATATCGGCCGGAGCCGGATATGGAGCGATGTGGCATTCGCCCGCCTGAAGCTTCTGCATGCGGGTGGTCGGATCGGTGGTGATCGCGAAGATGAGGTTGTCGATCTTCGGTGCACCGTCCCAATAGTCGGCATTTGCGACAAAGCGGATCGCCGCGTCCTGCTGGTAGTCGACGAAGCGGAACGGTCCGGTGCCGACCGGCTTGCGGTCGAGATCCTGGCGCCGCCCCTCCGCCGCCAGCTTGTCGGCATATTCCTTCGACACGATCGAGCCGAAGTTCAGCGCGAGTTTCGACGGCAGAGACGCATCCGGCTGGTTCAGCACGAACTTGACTGTGTTGTCATCGACCTTGACGATCTCCTTGATCGCCGCCGGCATCTCCATCGCGTTGAACATTTCCCAGTTCGCGCCGGCGAAATAGCTGTGCCACGGATCGTCCTTGTCCATCTGGCGGTTGAAGGTGAAGAGCACGTCGTCCGCATTGAAATCGCGCGTCGGCGTGAAATCGTCCGTCGTCTGGAACTTCACCCCCGCGCGCAGCTTCAGCGTATATTCGAGATTGTCGGCAGAGATGGTCCAGCTTTCAGCGAGACCCGGAACGACATTGGTGGTGCCGGGGGCGAATTCGGTGAGCCGGTCATAGACCGTCTCGGCCGAGGCGTCCCAGGTGCTGTTGGCCGAATAGAGTGCCGCGTCGAACCCTTCCGGCGCGCCTTCCGAGCAATAAACGAGTGTCTTTGCCATGGCCGGCGTCAGTGCCGCGCCCGACAGCATGGTTGCTGCAAAGAGCGAGACAAGGGTGCTGCGCGTCCGCGCGAATTTCATATTCATTGGTCTGTCCTCCCTAAAGGAATGGAATGCGATGTGCCTGCAATTGCGCCGGAAAGATCAGTCGGCCTTACCGGCGGTGGTGCCGAGGCCGCGGCCGGGCGCCCAGACCGGATCCGGCTTGGTCCAGAGCACGTCGTTGCGGATCAGCTTCACCAGTTCGTTCGCCTGCAGGTCGAGGAAGCGTTCGCCCTTTTCGGCGGTCGCGCTGCGCGGATCGCCCCAGGTGCCAGTGACCGGCGCGCGTTCGGAGAAGGAATAGAAGCGCGACACGTCGGCCGGCACGTCGACAGGGTGCTGCTGGTTGCCGAAAGCCTGGCCGAACATCTCGGTCTTCACCGCGTCCGGCACGATCGCCAGCATGACCGAGGCCTCGCCTTCGCAGGCATGGTGTGCGCCCGTGTCGACCTCGAAGATCTTTGACGCTTCCTCGGGCGACAGCATCCAGGGCGTCGTGGCGACGATCGGCATGGCGAACTCGACCGCCAGTTCGCGCACGGCGACGGCGAGCGGGTCCATGTTCCCGCCGTGACCGTTGACGATGAACAGGCGCTGGAAGCCAAGCGTCTTCAGCGAACGGACGATGCAGCGGATGAGGCGGCTCAGCGTATCGTAGTCGAGCGTGATCGTGCCGCCGAAGGGCAGATGATGTTCGCTCATGCCGGTCCACAAGCCCGGAAGAACGGCGACCGGAATGTCATCGGCAACCAGTCGGGCGGCGCGGATCGCGGCTGCGGATGCGCTCGCCGTGTCGGTGATGACGGGCAGGTGTGGGCCGTGCTGCTCCAGCGAGCCGATCGGCAGGATCGCAAGCGCGCCCGGCTTGCCGGCAATCTCGCGCAGGCTCGGCGCGGTCATGCGCGCCCATTCAACTTCCTTGGTCATGTCAGGCCTCTTTCATGTCTTCAAAGCAAATTCTGTTCGCCGCCACGCCGTCGGCATGCGCCTATGTCTGGCGTCCCCTGGCATCGACCCGCAGCGTCACTGCCCGCCGATGCGCTTGCCGCAGGGTGACGGTGTCGAACTGTGCGCCGACGGCGCAGGAATGATTGGGGAAGCTGCGGACGCGGCTGCCGATCGCGGGCGCCATGTCGGTGAAACGGACAAAGCCGTGTTCTTCGGAAAGGCGACGGGCGATCGCAACACTCTTGTGGGTCTTGATATGCGGGCGCAGCGCGACACCTGAGGCAACGGCCCGCGCCTGCACGTCGCGCAGACTGCGCGTCAGCCGATCTTCATCGATTTTGACACAGAGCGTCGGCAGGTCGGCGGGGTCCGGACGACGAAAGGCGTCGAGCAGCGTTGGGTCAGTCAATCTTATCTCCGGCAAGCGGCGGGATCGCAAAAAGGCGCTCCCGATTAGCAAGCGCCGCGCGAAGGCGGCGGCTACAAATTTGCACAGTCGGAAATATCAAGCAAATTATTTTTCCTATAAGAAAATTATATTTCTCAAACTATCGCAATTGCGCATCAAATGAGACAGACGACGCCGCGCCACGCCGCGGGTTGCGGCCGGCGGGCGCGGATCTGGCGTATCGCCTACACCTTCACGTCTGCGCCAGATGACACCTGACACGGCGGGCGCTCTCGCTCAGGCGCCGCAGCACCTGGCCTGCCTCGCAGCCGCCGCCGACGCGGTCGCACCTCTGCTTATAGAAGCAGCCGTCCGGCAGGTTGCGGTTGTTGGGAAGCTCGCCGGCGCGCACCTGGGCAATGTCCGGCAGCGGGCTTTCGAAACTCGGAGCCGCGGCCAGAAGCGTCTGGGTGTAGGGGTGACGAGGATTGCGCAACACCGCGTCGGCCGGGCCGGATTCGACGATCTGGCCGAGATACATCACCGCGACGTCGTCGCAGAAGTGCCGCACCAGCGCGACGTCATGCGAAATCAGGAGATAGGTGAGCCCGCGCTCGCGCTGCAGCTTCAAGAGCAGGTTGATGATCTGCGCCTGCACCGAGACATCGAGCGCCGATGTCGGCTCGTCCAGCACCATCAGCTCCGGGTCCGTGCTGATCGCGCGGGCAATGGCGATGCGCTGGCGTTGGCCGCCTGAAAACTCGTGCGGCAGGCGGTCGAGATGTTCCGGACGGAGCCCGACGGCAACGGCCAGCTCCTCCGCCTTATCATGCAGTTCGGCCCTGCTGTGTCCACCGCGGATATGCAGCGGCTCGCTGATCAGCCGCCAGACCGGCAGGCGCCGGTCGAGCGAGGATTGCGGATCCTGAAAGACGATCTGCATCTTCTGCCGCAGGGCGCGCTTCTGTTTGCCCTGCGCTTTCTGAAAATCCTCGCCGTCGATCGCCACCCTACCCTCTTCGTAAGGCGCAAGGCCGATGATCGCCTGGGCGAGCGTGCTCTTGCCGCAACCGGACTCGCCGACAATGCCGAGGCTCTTGCCGGCACGGACCTCGAGGGTCACGCCATTGACCGCATGCACAAAGGACGTGGGCCGGCCGAGCCAGTTTCGGGAGGCCGGGAAGCGGACATGCAGGTCGGAGACCTCGAGCACCGGTCGGGTCATGATACCAACGCCTTCGATCATTGCCGGCCTCCCTGTTCTACAAGTTCCGCCGCGCCACCGCGACGCCAGCAGGCCACCTGCTGGCCGCCCGCCCCCGCCAGTTGCGGAGACTGGGATCGACATTGGTCGACCGCTTCCTTGCATCGCGGCTGGAAGTAACAACCGGCCGGTGGGCTGAGGAGGTTCGGCACGGCACCGGGGATCGCTTCGAGTTCCTGCTTCGGCGCAACCCGCTCCGGCAGGCAGCGCAACAGCGCCTGGGTATAGGGATGCTGCGGCGTCTCGAGCACGGTCCGCGTCGCGCCGTGCTCGACGATCCGCCCGGCATACATCACGTAAAGCCGGTCGCAGAGCTGCGAGACGACAGCGACATTGTGCGAGATGAAGATGACCGACGTGCCGGTGCGGCGCGCCCGGTTCTGGATCAGTCGCAGGATCACCGCCTGGACGGTGACATCGAGTGCGGTCGTCGGCTCGTCGGCAATGATGAGACCGGGATTGCAGGAGAAGGCCATGGCGATCAGCACCCGCTGCCGCATACCGCCGGAGAGCTCGAACGGGTAAAGCTTCATCACCCGCTCAGGCTCGCCGATCAGCATGTCGGCCAGAATATCCCGAGCGACGCGCCTCGCCTCTGCCAGGCCTATTTCCTCGTGGCGCATGATGACGTCGGTCAGTTGCTTGCCGATGCGGATCGTCGGGTTGAGGGCGTTCATCGGCTCCTGGAAGATGGTGGAGACCACCTTGCCGCGCAGGTCCTGCAACTGATCGTCGTCCATGGAAAGCGTGCTGTGGCCAAAGAGCCTGACGGTGCCGCCGGTGATGCGATAGCGCCCTTTGGGCAGAAGCCCCGTTGCGGCCATGGTCGTCACCGACTTGCCGCAGCCGGATTCGCCGACAATGCCGACGATCTCGGCCTTGCCGACGTTGATCGTAACGTCGTCGAGCGCCTTGATCGCGCCGCTGAAGGTTGGAAACTCCAGCGACAGATTGTTGATGGCCAGCGCCTGGCCGCGTGGTTCTGCCGTACCGGTCATCTTCATCTGCCCCTCAAGCGCGGGTCGAGCATGTCGCGAATGCCGTCGCCGACGAGATTGCACCCCATGGCCGTAATCAGAATGGCAAGGCCCGGGAAGGTCGCGTACCACCATTGATCGAGCATGCAGCTGCGACCGCTGCTGACCAGCGCACCCCATTCGGCGGTCGGCGGCTGGGCGCCAAGGCCGATGAAGCTGAGGGCGGCTGCGATCAGCACGACGCCGCCGAGATCGAGCGTTGCCTGGACGATGATCGGCGACATCGCGTTCGGCAGGATATGCCAGCGCAGGATATAGAAAGGCGAGGCGCCGAAGGTGCGCGCCGCTTTCACGAAGATCTGCTCGCGCAGCGAAAGCGTCTGGCCGCGGGCCAGGCGCACATAGGCGGGGATGCGCACGATCGCCACCGCGAGCATGGAATTGAACAGGCTCGGACCAAGGGCTGCGGCCAGCGCCATGGCGAGGACCAATGCCGGCAGGGCGAGCACGACGTCCATCAGCCGCATGATGGCGGTGTCGACCCGGCCGCCGACGACGCCCGAGAAACAGCCGATCAGCACCCCGACCGACATCGAGATCAGGACGATCATGAAGGCGGCGCCACAGGACGCCCTTGCCCCGTAGATCACCCGCGAGAACAGGTCTCGGCCGACCTCGTCCGTGCCGAACCAGTGGGCAGCACTTGGCGGCAACAGGCGCGCCGTCAGCGACACCTTGTCCGGATTGTAGGGCGCAATCACAGGTGCGGCGATGATCATCACGAGAACGAGCAGGATAATCGCGACGCCCACCAGCGTCAGCGGGCTGCGGCGGCTGAGGTACCAGAGATAACGCAGCCGCTCGGAGAAGGACTTCGTCCCGCGCATTGCTGCGTTCGACGCGACAGGCTCTGTCGGCATGACGGCGGACATGATCAGACCTCCCTGATCTGCGGGTCGGCGAGCATGTAGGCGAGATCGACCAGGAGGTTGATCAGCACATAGCCGACGGATGCGACGATGGTGAAGCCCATAATGGCGGGAAAATCGAGCGTCTGGATCGAGGTCACGACATAGGTTCCCATGCCCGGCCAGGCGAAGATCGTCTCGGTCAGCACCGCGCCATAGAGAAGGTCGCCGAGCGCGAGCCCGAGCAGGGTGATCGAGGGGATGAGCGCGTTTCTGAGCGCATAGTTGAAGATGATCATGCCCTTGCGCAGGCCGCTGGCACGGGCGGTGCGGATGTAGTCTTCCTGGAGGACATCGAGCATCGAGGCGCGGATCTGGCGCGTGATCACGCCCATATTGGCAAAAGCCAGAACGAAGCCCGGCAGGATGATGTGGTAAAGCGCGCTGCGGAATGCGTCGAAACGGCCCTGCAACAACGAGTCGATCAGCAGGAAGCCGGTGATGCGCTCGGGCGCCACGATGCCCATGGCCAGGCGCCCGCTGCCGGGAAGGATCTGGAATTTCGCATAGAACACATAGATCAGGATCAGGCCGAACCAGAAGACCGGCATGGAGATGCCGCAGACCGAGACCGTGCGTGCCACCTGATCAATTGGACCATCCTTGTAGACGGCCGAGAGCACACCGAGCGGCACGCCGAGACAGATCGCGATGAAGAGCGCGACCGTTCCAAGCTCCAGCGTCGCCGGCAGGAAGGTGCGGATATCGGCGGCAACCGGGCGATTGGTGCGTAGCGACGTGCCGAGATCGCCCTGCAGCAGATTGCCGATATAGATGGTGAACTGTTCGACGACCGGCCGGTCGAGACCCAGGTTGCGCCGGACATTTTCAAGTGTCTCGGCGCTTGCCCGGTCGCCCGCGATCATGCGCGCCGGATCGCCGGGGATGAGGTGCGAGATCGTGAAAGTGATGACCGCGACCCCGAGCACAACGAAGAGCAAGAGGATCAGGCGCGGAAGAATGATGCGGGTGATTGCCATGGACGTCAGCCCTTCCGGCACGGGAACCCCGGCCTAGCTTGGGAAACGATGAACCCTGCCGCCGTGGCCCTGAGGCCGGCGGCAGGTTTCCGGGAAACGAGGTCGGTCAAGCGCAGCCTGACCGTTCCTGCTCATTCCGTCTTCGACATCGTTCCAAAGTTGTAGACCTGGATCAGCATCGGATTGTAGACATAGCCCTTCACCGCGGCGCGGCGGGCGAAGATGTCGTTCTTCTCCATGATGTAGAGATACGGCGCGTCGTCAGTCGAAAGCTTCTGCGCCTCGATGTAGAGAGCCTTGCGCTTTGCTTCGTCGACGATCGAAGCTGCCTCTTGGACGAGACCCGTCACCTTGCTGTTGTTGTAGAAGGAGCGGTTGCCCGGACCGCCCATCTTACCGGCGTCGAACCAGTAGTTCATGAACATGTAGGGGTCGGCGAAATCAGGCGTCCAGGCGCCGGGCGCCATGTCGAACTTGCCATTGGCGACCAACTCGCGCTTCGTCGTGTCGGCGACCGCCTGCAGATCGAGCTTGACGCCGATTTCTGCGAGAGAGGCTTGCAGCGCCAGACCGACCGGTTCCCAGGCAGGATCGGCCTGCGAGAAGGTATAGGTCAAATGGATGTCGCCCTTGCCGGATTCGGCAAGCAACGCCTTGGCCTTCTCGATGTCGTAGCTGTACTGGAAACCCTGGGGATCATGCCCCCACATGCCGCTCGGCACGGCGCCGCGCATCTGCTTGGCCTGACCGAGCATGATGCCGTCGATGATGCCCTGGTAGTCGACCGCATAGGAGATCGCCTGACGCACCTTGGCATCGTCCAGCGGCGGCTGGCGATTGTTCATGTAGATGTAGTTCACATACATGCTGGGATTGCTCTCGACGACGACGGAGGCATCCTTCTGCAGCGCCTCGGCCTGATCGAGCGGGATCTGTTCGATGATGTCGGCATCGCCGTTGGTCAGTTGCAGGCGACGGGCAGAGACGTCGCCGACGATGCGGATGACCACTTGCTTCAGCGCCGGCTGGCTACCCGAGTAATGTTCGTTGCGGTCGAGCACGATGCTCTGGTTGCGCTCCCAGGAGGCGATGCGATAGGGCCCGCTGCCGGCCGAATGTTCGGCAAGCCAGGCCTTCGCCATGTCGCCATCCTTCTCATGCTCCATCACCTTGGGATTGACGATCGCAGCGCCGGAAACGGCCAGCGTCGAGATGAAAGGCGCAAACGGCGCGGTCAGGTGAAATCTCACGGTCTGCGGATCGACGACCTCGACCTCCTTCAGCACCGGGAACGCGTCGGACGGGCCAGCCTTCAGCTTCATCAGCCGATCGAAGCTGAACTTCACGGCGGCCGCATCGACCGGCGAACCGTCATCGAATTTGTGGCCGGCCGCAATCTTGAAGGTCCAGACGAGGCCGGCATCGTCGGCCGTCCAGCTTTCGGCGAGTTCCGGCCCGACTTCCGTCGAGGCACCCTTGTAGGCAACGAGCCGTTCATAGGCGGCATAGGTGAGCGTGTAGCCGCTGTTGCTGATCTCAAAGCCCGGATCGGCTGTCGGCGGATCTTCCGCGCGCGCCAGCACCAGCACGTCCTGCGCAGCAAGGGCGCCGGAAAGCGGCGTCGATGCCAGAAGCAAAGCAATGCCGATCGATTTCCACTTGGAACCGTTCATTTCGTAGTCCTCCCCAGAACTGCGGCGTGCGATGCCCTCCCGGCATCCACCGCAGTGCTAGACTAGGAAACGATTTTCCTAAGTGCAATATTTTTTCTTATCGTATTCGTTTTTTAGTTTTGATCAGCTTTTGAGCTTGATCGTCTGCGCGTTTGCCAGCGTGGAAACCAGCTCGGTTTCCGGGGTCGAGCAAACGCAGAGAATCTGCGCCGGCTCGTCGCTGACGCTCAGATAGGCGTGCCCCATCATGGCGTCGAAGTAGCAGGAATCGCCCTTCTTCAGCCGCAGCGGCGCATAGATCTCGGTGTGGAGCTCCAGCTCACCGTCGAGGACGTAGAAGAATTCCTCGCCCTTGTGGCGGATCAGCGCTCCGAACTCCTCGAGCGTGCGCGCCCGCGCCATCGCCAGGATCGGGACCATCGATTTCTTGGAAATCTCCGTGCAGACATAGAGATAGTCGTAGTTCTGCGTGACGATTTCCCGCCCGTCGCCGGATTTGGTATAGGTGCGCCGCCCGAGCATGCTAGGGGTGTCTTCCGCGCCAGACATCGTCCCGAACAGCTCGACGATGTCGACCTTGAGGCCCTGGGCAAGCTGGATCAACCGGTCGTAGGTCAGCTGCATCTGGTTGTTCTCGACCTTGGACAGGGTCGAGACCGCAAGCCCGGTCATGGAGCTGACTTCGGCCAAGGTCCAGCGGTTGCGATTGCGAATATCCTTGAGGATCTCGCCGAGGCTGGATTTCGCGTCGGTCATCGTTGGCGTCTCCATTTGCCTGCAGCCATCGAAGTGCTCGCCGGGGTTCGCCCGCCCGCAACACAGAATCCGATTGGCATGATAGGAAAACCATTTCCTATAATACGTGGCCGAAAGCAACATCGTGTTGAAGGCAATCCCTGCCCCGCAACCACTTGCAGCTTCCTGCTGCCTCCTATTCGGCGAACGGGTTGTCGACCTTTGGCCAATAGGGGCGCGTCAGCTTGGTGAAGGCCAGATCCTCGAAAGTCGGCTGCAAGGCGCCCGGCGCGCTGACGTAGAGGATGTCACGCGCAATGGGTTCGAAGCCGGCACGGAAGTGGTTGCTGGACTTCACCACCACGACCTTCTTCTTCGCCGGATCGAGCCCGAGCGCCGTCATGCATTCCGGATGAAAGGTCTGGGTACGCACGGTGTTGAGCACGATGTCGATGCTGCCGGCCGAGACCCACACGGCATCGCCGATGCCAAGCGGCGTCGGCCCGAAGCGCTGGGTGATGCCCGAGGCCACGCGCCTGACCGTTACCGTCAGGTCGAGCGGGTCGCCGGAGGCCGGCCCGACCTTGCCGCCGATCCTCAGCGCCAATGTGGCGCCCTCTCCCGCTTCGCGGCACATACGCACCGCAATCGGATCCCAGTAGAGGCAGGAAGCCACGTCTTCGATGCCGCGCTCGATGATGCGACGCAGGATGAACGTCGAATCTCCAGGCGCGCCGCCGCCTGCATTGTCTGAGACATCGGCGATCACGATCGGGCCGTTCTTAGCGGCAACCGCCCGGTCGAGGGCTTCGTCAATGCTAAGATAGTCTCCGCGCATCTCTTCGCGCGCCTCGAAGATCTCCCGGCCGAAAGATCGCGCCGTGCGCGCGGCCTTTTCCGGGTCGTTGTCGGTCACCACAAGCATCTTGGCGCCGACGTCTTCCACGTCGCCCCAAGGGAAGCCGTGGCCGAAGGAAACCGAGAGTACGCCATCCTGCCCTTCCATCGCCTTCATGCGGTCGACAATGCCGCGCAACGGCGCGCGATGCGGGTGGAAGGTGTTGATCATCCGGCAATCATGGAGGCCCATAGTCGGCCGCACCTCGCCGGCAAGTGTGCGCTCCATCAGCTGGAACAGTTGTTCGGCAACCTCTTCAATGTCCGTATGCGGATATTCCTTATAGGTGGCGATCATGGTCGCATTGGCCAGCATACGGTCGGTGATGTGACAGTGCAGGTCGAGTTCCGCCGCAACCGGCACATCGGGCCCCACCACTTCCCGAACATGCGCAAGCAGATCGCCTTCGACGTCGTCGTAGCCATCGGCGACGCAGGCGCCGTGCAGGGCGAGCATCACGGCGTCGACCGGCAGAGCGGCCTTGAGATCGTCGAGGATGGTGGCGCGGAAACTCTCATAGACCGCCCGCGTCGTCTTGCCTCCGGGCTCGGCCACGGCGCACAGGCTCTCGACCACGTCCCAACCCTTATCCTCAGCGGCGTTGCGCCAGACGAACATTTGCGAAGAGCAGCAGTTGAGCGGCTTGCCGGTGGCGTCGCCATAGGCGATCAGGTTTTCGCGGAAGGCCTCGATACCGGTCTGCATGGGCGAGAAGGTGTTGGTCTCCGTATCCAGCCCCGCGATGAAAAGTTTCATTTTCGCCTCCCGCCCATCAAGAAAGATATTTTCTAATGATAAAACTATGTTTATCGTCGGAAAGTCAAATGCATTATCCGCGCTTGCGCGGCTGACCGGGGAGGCAGGAATGCGCATCTATATTTCCGCTGACATCGAGGGGATCGTCGGGGTCGTGAGCCGCGACCAACTGATGCCCGAAGGTTTCGAGTACGAGAACGCCCGGCGCTGGATGACCGACACCGTGGTTCACGCCTGCGAAGCTGCGCATGAGGAAGGTGTGGAGGAGGTCATCCTCAGCGATTCCCACGGAAATGGCGAGAGCATCCTGATCGACCGCCTGCCGGACTATGTGCAGGTCGTGCGCAGCTGGCCGCGGCCGCTGATGATGATGCAGGGCGTCGAACTCGGTTCCTTCGTCGGCGCCATGCTTCTCGGCCATCACGCCGGCGCAAGCCATGCGAGCGGCGTGCTGTCGCACACGATCGGCGGCACCGCCTTTGCTGAGGTGCGCATCAATGGCACCGTTATGCCGGAGGCCGGCATCAACGCCGCCATCGCCGGACATTTCGGCATCCCGGTGCTGCTCGCATCCGGTGACAACGTCGCCTTGGAGGAAATCAAGGAGCGGATCGGCGATATCGTGACGGTGCCGGTGAAGCAGGTCTACAGCACGCAATCGGCCATCACCCTGACGCCGGCCGTCGCCCATCGCCGGATCCGCGAGGGCGTCAAGAAGGCATTGTCGAGGGCCGGTTCGGCAAAGCCGTTCAAACTGGAAAACCCCGTCCTTGAGATCGTCTTCCGCAACCGCCTCCCGGCCGAATATCTCTCCTATCTCAAGGGCGTCGAGCGGACCGACGGCTACACGATCCGCTATCAGGGCGACGACATGGTCGACGTCTCGCGCTTCATCCAATTCGTGGTCGGCTACAATTCCCGCCTCACCTTCTGACGAGCATTTCCGCGGAACCAATCCATGACCACCTCAATCGTCCTCGGCGCCGGCATGGTCGGCGTTTCCACCGCGCTCGCCTTGCAGGAGGTCGGGCACCAAGTTGTGCTGATCGACCGCAAGGCGCCGGGCCGGGAAACCAGTTACGGCAACGCCGGTATCATCCAGACCGAGGCCGTCGAACCCTATGCCTTTCCGCGCTCCCTGGCAGAGATCGTCAGGGTGGCGCTGAAGCGCGGCAACGATACGGACTTTCGGCTCGGCGACATGCCGCAGCTGGCGGGGCCGCTCTGGCGCTATTTCACGCAATCCGCGCCCGGACCCTATGCGAGAACCGTCGCGGCCTATTCGAAGCTGGCGCTAAGGGCCAGCGACGATCACGCGCGCTTCATCGAGCCGGCCAATGCCGGCGACCTGATCGTTCGCGACGGCTGGCGCGCGGTCTACCGTTCGCCGGCAAAGCTCGACGCGGCCGTCTCGACTGCCGAACGCCTGAAACGAGAGTACGGCGTGCCGTCTAGGGCGCTCACGTCAGACGAACTCGCGGCAAGCGAGCCGGCGCTCAAAAGCCGGCTGGCAGGTGCGGTCCACTGGACCTCGCCCTGGACCTGCCGCGACCCGGGCGATCTGGTTTCGCGCTACGCAGCGCTCTTCGTTGCCCGCGGCGGGAAGGTCGCCCAAGGCGATGCCATGTCGTTGCAGCAGACCGGCACCGGCTGGCGGGTGCTGTCGGAGGGTGGCGATATCACGGCTGAAAACGCGGTCGTCGCCCTCGGGCCCTGGTCGCCGATGCTTGTGGCGCGGTTCGGCTATCGTGTCCCCATGGTGTTAAAGCGCGGCTACCACTGGCACTTCGGCGGCAAGGACGGCCCGCGCATTTCGATGCTGGACATCGACAGCTCCGCCCTGATCGCCCCCATGAACGCCGGGTGGCGGGTCCTGACCGGCGCGCACCTGGCGCCACTCGGCGCCGCCCCCGCATCGCGACAGATACGGCATGCCGTCAACGCCGCACGCACGCTTTTTGCGCTGCGCGACCCCATCGAAGCGGCGCCTTGGTCGGGCACCCGTCCCTGCATGCCCGACATGCTTCCCGTCGTCGGGCCCAGTCGTCACAATGGCCTGTGGTTTCACTTCGGCCATGGGCACCAGGGCTTCACCCTGGGGCCGACGACAGCACTTCTGCTGGCCGAGCAGGTTGCCGGGCGCGCTGCCAATCCGCTGGCCCTGCCTCTGTTGCCGTCGACCCGAGACTGGGCATAGCGCAACGCTAAAGCGCGGTTACTGCCGCACCGCAGCAAAAGTGCGGTCGGCGAGCCGCGGCAACATGAGCCGGAAGGCGACGCTGCGAGCGCTTTGGAACAGGATCAGCGCGATCCACAATCCGTCATTGCCAAAGACCGGCTGCAGGACCGCCCAGGCAGCAAAATAGATCACCAGCGAAGCGACCATCAGGTTTCGCATCTGCTTCGACCAGGTGGCGCCGATATAGACGCCATCCATCTGGAAAGCGACGATGCCGAAGATCGGCAGGGCGGCGACATAGGGCAGGTAGGCGTGCGCAAGTGCTGACACGCTTTCCGACGGGGCAGTGATGCCGATCACCCAGTCGCCGGCCACGAAGAGACAGAGCGCGACGAGCCCGGCAAAGACGAATCCCCATACCGTGGTCAAACCAACGGCACGGTCGAAAGCCGGCCGATAACGTGCGCCGACGGCACGGCCTGCCAGCTGCTCGGCCGCCGTTGCCACCCCATCGAGAAAGGCGACGCCGAAGAAATAGAAGCGCAGCAGGATCGTGTTGGCCGCAAGGATTTCGATGCCGAGCATGCCGCTCTGGCGGGTGAAGAAGGACAGCCCGATCAAAAGCGCGAAGGAACGGATCATCATGTCGCCATTGACCGAAAAGGCGCGGCGGAAGGCCGTCAGATCCGGAAGGTTCCACGCACTCCGGTCGGTCTTTGCCCAGATGAGATAGAGCCCCGCCACCGCCGTGACGGCTTCGGCGACGAGCGAGGCGGCCGCAACGCCTGCCACGCCCCAGCCGAGACCGAGGACCCAGTGCACACTCAAGCCGGCATTGAGCGCATTCAGCAGGGTTTGCAGGATCATGCCCCAGAGCGCATCGCCACGCCCGATGATCCAGCCGAAGACCACGAAATTGAAGAGAACGAAGGGCGCCGACCATACGCGCCAGGCAAAATAGGTTGCGGCTGCTTCGGCGACCTTGCCTTCCGCGCCCATGGCCGCAAGGCCAAGCGCGCCGATCGGCTTTTGAAGAACCAGCAGTGCCAGGCCTGCGACGAGCGCGATGATGAGGCCGCTTGCGAGCATGCGCTGCTCTTCGCGCCGGTCACCTGCCCCGAGCGCCTGGGCGGTAAAGCCGGTGGTGGCGCCGCGCAGGAAATTGAAGGTGACGAAGATCACGTCGAAGATGACGGTCGAAAGCGCCACGCCGCCGATCAGGGTCTCGTCGCGCAACTGGCCGATGACGCCGGTTGCGACGAGCCCGACAAGCGGGCTCGAAAGATAGGCGATCATCATCGGCAACGCGATGCGAAGCACGTCGCGATGCGCGATGTCGAAGGGGCGGACCGTGACCGCAGGGTGGTCGGACGCGTGTTTCACTCAATCCAGCCGGTGTGGTTCGCCGAGGGTATGCATCAGCCGGTTGGCCCAACCGAAGATCGCGACCGCATGGATGAGATCGAGGATCTGCAGGTCGTCGAGGCCGATCTCGCGCAGATGGTAGAACTGGTAGGCGCCGACATTGTCGGGATGGGCCGTGAGATCGACGCCGAAATTGAACAGCGCCTGCTCGAATTCCGGCAGGTTCGCGTCGAGGCCGCTGCCATAGATCTCGTCGACCACCTCCGGCCGCTTTTCGAGCTGGATGTAGCGCGCCGCATGCACCGAGGCGCAATAGATGCAGCGATTGACGAAGGATGCGGCAAGCGCGCCGATCTCCCGGCCACCGCGCGAGAGCCCACCCTCGCTATACATGATGTCGTTGAAGAGCGGCGTACGCTCCTTCAAGCTTTCCGGCTCATTGGCGAGAACCAGCACATAGTCCGAGATCTTCTTGTTGGACGGCGTGATCTTCAGTGCGTCCAGCTGTTCGGGCGTCGCCGTCTCGACGTCGACCGGCTTGACATAGGGCTTCCAGTCGAGCGCTTCGACGGTGAATTCGTGCACGGCTTGCGACATCTCAATTATCCCTCAGCATCTTTAGGCCGGCCACCACCAGCACCTGATAGTTCACGAAGGCGATCAGGCCGGCGAGCGTGACGATGTCCCGGTCGTCGAGGCCTGCGGCCAGCAGCTTCTCGACATTGGCGCGCGTCGCCTCCTTCGGCGAAAGCGTGACCAGATCGACATGGGCGAGGATCGCCCGAAGGCGCGGATCGGCAGCTTCGGTGCTGTTGCCGGGATCGGCAACCGACACCAGGGCGGCGGCCTCCTCCTCGCGTTCAAGCAAGGCCCGGAAATGCGCGGAGAGTTCTTGGGACTTCCAGAGTGCCGCCATGCGCGCGGCAAGGGCTGCCCGGAGCGCATAGGAGAAGTTGCGTGGGTCGGCAGGGCGAAGTGCGGCCTGATAGCTCGTCTGGCTCAAGTGCTTCAGCTTCGCCCTTTGTTCGCGCAGCGCCTGCAGGTCCGGAAAGCGATCGAGCCCGAGAACCGTGTCGATCACGTCATTTGTCGATGGAGCGGTCATTGATTTTCCTGTCATCTGAAATGCGGGAGGTTCAGGCCGTCTTCTGTGCCGGCATCGGCGCGTCGGCATCCACCCATTCGGTCCCGTCGAGTTCCGGCTTTTCGTAGGCGATCAGCGCTTCCCAGTGGTAGTCGACATCCCGAATGAAGAGCGAAGCCGCGACCCCGCGCGCCAGCCACAGGGCGCCCTCGCTGATGGCGGGAATGTCACCGCTGACCTTGCCGACACTGACGGAAGCGCCGTAGTTAAAGCAATGGATGTCCTTCAGCCACGGGGCCGTTCCCGGCTCCTTCTCGGTAAAGGAGAAGTCTCCGTTCAGCCACGGGAAGCGGCCGAGCCCGGGGTTCTCTTCGCCCGCCGGCGGCGCGTAGCGGTCATCCCAGCAGGCAATCTGGTCCTGATAGGGAGCAAGCTCGCTGCGGCTCAGCGGATCGATCGAGAAGCCGGTGCCGAGGATGACGAAATCGGTGCGGAAGGTGCGGCCGTTCGTGGTGGTGATGACGACCTCGCCGCCCTCCTCCTTCATCGAACGGATACCGCAATCGAAGTGGAAGTAGGCGTTCGGATGCCGGCTGACACGCAGCGTCGAATTGTGCGGTGCCGGCGTCTGCTGCTTGGCCGCATAATCCATCAGCCGCCAGCGCCATTCCGGCGAAATCTCGGCAAAACCTGCGGTGACGCCATAGGAGCCGATGCCCATCAGCTTGTTGACCGTCGGCATCTCCTTGCGGCGGGCGAGAAGGCGGACTTCCCCTGCCCCCTGCTCCAGCGCTTCTGCAGCATTGTCGACCGCCGAAGCGCCGACGCCGATGACGACGACGCGTTTGCCCTTCAGGCGATCGAAGTCGATCGCGTCGGCCGAATGCGCCCACGAGGTATGCCGCTCCATGGTCTTGACGAAATCCGGAATGGTCGGCTCGCCGAGCCCGTCGCGGCCGGTCGCCATCACCAGCTTGCGGGTGATGATCGCAGGCTTAGCTCCGCCGGCGATTTCGAGTTCCAGCAGCCCATCGGCGCGCGGCACGACGCGGGTGACGTGCGTGTCGTTTTCGACCGGGATGTCCATGACATCGCGATACCAGCGCAGGTAATCCATCCACATCGGGCGTGGGATGCGGAAGAGCTCCTCCCATTCCGCTTCACCATGGAGCGCGGTGAACCAGGCGCGGAAACTGAGCGAGGCAACGCCAAGCGCCGGGCCGAGAAGGATTTTTGGCGAGCGCAGCGTCTCCATGCGCGCATAGGTGACCCAAGGACCCTCGAACCCCTTGGGCGCGCGGTCGACGATGCGCAGATTGGCGATGCCGGCGCGCGTGAGCGCATGCCAGGCAACAAGCCCGCACATGCCGCCGCCGATCACGACTACATCGCTGACGTCCTCGCCCGCCGCCGTCGTCACCGGCTTCGACCAGTTGGCCGGCGGATAGTTGAGATAGCTCAGATCCTGCCTTACCCTCGCATTGAGCGCGGCAAGCCGTTGCTGTTTTTGACTGTCGGTCATCCCCGATCTCCCTTCACTTCGCCAGCAGGACGGCATCGCGGTCGCGCCACCCCACCCAGACGTCGTCCCCTTCGATATGCGAAAGCGCCACCGGATCGATCTGCGCCACCAAGGTGCTGCCATTGTCGAGAACCACGGTCAGTGACGTGTGGGCGCCCTTGAAGACGCGCTGGTCGATGCGCCCTTTCATCGACGGGCGGTCCTCGGGCTTGCGCGACAGGCAGAACACCGCCTCCGGACGCAGCGCCACAGTGGCATCGTCTCCCGGGATCGGCGACGTGCCGTTCACGTCCGCATGCACGACATTGCCGCGCCACTCGACGGCGGCGATCCCGCCCGCAACCGATGCGACCGTGCCTTCAAGAAAATTGCTCTGGCCGATGAAATTCGCGACGAAGCGGCTGCGCGGCCGGGCGTAGAGTTCGTCAGGACCACCCATCTGCTCGATCCTGCCCTTGTTCATCACGACGATGACGTCGGACATGGTGAGCGCTTCTTCCTGGTCGTGGGTGACGAAGATGAAGGTCTTGCCGGTCTTCTTCTGGATCGACTTCAGCTCGATCTGCATCTGCTGGCGGAGCTTCGCATCGAGCGCCGACAGCGGCTCGTCGAGGAGCAACACGTTCGGATCGGGCGCCAGCGCCCGCATCAGCGCCACGCGCTGGCGCTGCCCGCCCGAAAGCTGCGCCGGCATGCGTTCGGCATGGTCCTGGAGGGAGACGAGGGCAAGGAGGTCGCTGACCCGCTTGTGGATCGCCGCACTCTCCATGCCCTTCAGTTCGAGCCCGAAGGCGATGTTGCGGCCAACCGTGAGGTGCGGAAAGAGCGCGTAGTCCTGGAAGACGATATTGACGTTGCGCCTGTTCGGCGGCAGGTGCGAGATCGGCTTGCCCTCGAGGTAGATTTCCCCCGAGGTCGGACTGTCGAAGCCGCCGAGCATGCGCAGCGTCGTCGACTTGCCGCAGCCGGAAGGGCCGAGCAGCGTGACGAACTGACCGGGCGCGATCGCAAGATCGAGATCATCGACGGCGGTCAGCGCCCCATAGGACTTGTTGACGTTCTTGAAATGGACGACAGGCTGCATTGCGTCAGCTCCTGGAACGGCGGGTGATATGCTCGGCATAGATGCCGACGGCGGTGGTGACGACGAGCACGATGGTCGCCATGGCGTTGATTTCCGGCGACATGCCGCCTTGCACCTTGGCGAAGATCAGCATGGGCAGGGTCGGCTGGTAGCCGCCGAGGAAGAAGGTGCGGACGAAGTCGTCGATGCTGGTCAACACGCAGAAGATCATGCCGCCAAAGAGCGCCGGCATCAGATAGGGGATGGTGACGCGCAGGAAAGCGATGAACGGATCGGCGCCGAGATCGCGCGCGGCGTCGACGAGATTGGCCGGCATCGACCGCAGCCGCGTCAAGACCATGATGACGACGAAGGGTACCGCATGAACCGTATGGGCGAGGATGATCGCGAAGGTTCCGGTCGGAATGTCGACCGCGCGAATGAAAATGCGCATCGAGATCGCGTTGATCAGCCCGGGCACGACGGCCGGAAGACAGGCGAGCGCGAAGATGATCGCCTTGCCCCAGATGTTTTCCGCCGAAACGAGCAGTGCGATCCACACACCGATGATCGTCGCCGAAATCGTAGTGGCGAGTGCGATGCCGATCGAATAGAGCGAGGCTTCGAGGAACTGCTTGTCCTGGATCACCTTGCCGTACCAGGACAGCGTCCAGTTGCCGATCGGGAAAGCGATGAAGTTCGCATCCTTGAAGCTCATCGCCATCATCAGCGCCAATGGCAAGACCAGATAGACGGCGAAAATCCAGTAGGAAGCGCCAAGCGCGGTTTTCGGAAGGTCGTTGAAATAGGTTCGCATCGTTCCGTCCTCACATCAGCCGAACGGAGCGGCCGCCAACGACCCGCATGAAAAGCCCGACGGTTGTCAGCGACACCACGAGCATGATCATGGAGAAGGCAGCACCCTCCGGCCATTTGTCGTTCGACCCGTGGAAGAGGGTCGCGATGACCTCGGGAAAGATGACCGAGTTCGGGCCGCCAAGCAGCAGCGGTGCGGCGAACACGCCGACAGCCGTCAGGTAGACGAGGCTGCAGCCCGACACGATGCCGTCCTTCGATAGCGGCAGGATGACCCGGCGGAACCGCTGGAAGGGGCCGGCGCCGAGATCGGCCGCCGCCTGGATCAGCGGCGTCGGGATCTTCTCGATCGCCGAGTAGAGCGGCAGCAGCATGTAGAGCGCGAGCAGGTAGATGACGCCGAAGCTCAGCGAGAAGAAGGTGTAGAGCATCGGGATCGGCCGGTCGATGAAGCCGAATTCGCGCAGCAGCACGTTCAGCGCCCCGCGATTGGCAAGCAGCATGATGACCGAGAAGGTGCGGATCAGCTCACCTGCCCAGAAGGGGATGAGCAACAGCAGCAGGGCCCGCATCCGGTTCTTCGGCTGCACGATCTTCGCGACGTAATAGGCAACGGGATAGACGATCACCAGCGTCGAGATCGTAACAACAGCTGCAAAAATCAGGCTGCGCACGAAAGGCAGGAAATAGAGCCGGTCGGAAAAGAACAGCGCGTAGTTCGAAAGCGTGTATTCGCTGCTTTTGTCCGGCTGTGGCGGGTAGTTGGCAAGAAGGCTGATATTGGCCATCTGCAGGATCGGGCCGATGTGCAGCATGGCGATCCAGACAAGCGGTACGCCCGCGAGCACGGCGAGACGCACGCGCCGGCTTTCGACGAGCAGTCCGATCGTATGGCGGTATAGCCCCGAGCGCGCCGCCCTGCCGATCCATCCGGCATAGCGCGGCATCGTCGACAAACCGACGGATGGCGGTTGTGTTGTCGTATCCAGCATTCTGTTTGTTCCCGGCTCTGGAAGAGTCCATTTTTTTGACGGGCGACCGGCCTCAGCCGATCGCCCGGATTTCGAGAGGTCAGGCCGACTTGATCTCGGCGGTCGCCTTGTCGATCATCTCGTTCTTCATGTCGCGGTTGACCGAGCTGAAGAACTGGATGCGTTCGACCTGCTCGGGCGGCAGCGACAGCGCGGCGCGCTCCTTGTCGTCAAGCACCTTGTCGACGCCGTCGAAGGCCGACGAGAAGCCGGACTGGCGGGTCATCGCAGCACCAATCTCCGGCGACGACAGGATGGCGTCGAGGAAGGTGTAAGCGGCGTCGGCGTTCGGCGCGTTGTTGACGATGTTGAACGAATAGAGGAAGCCGAACGTACCTTCCTTCGGCACCGAGATCTCGATCGGATGACCGTCCATGACGAGCTTGGCGGCCGGTCCCGACCAGGCCTGCGCGAGATAGATGTCCTCGTTGACGAACATCTGCTGCAGCTCGGAGCCGGCGTCGTAGTATTTGCGGACCTTGTCCTTGTGCTGAATGAGGAAGTCGCGGGCCTGGTTCGTGGCGGCCTGCGCAACATCGGGCTTGTCGCCATAGGTCACGTAGTCGCCGTCGTTGCCCTGGTAGCGCATGACGATCGAGAGGAAGTCGCTGACGATGTAAGACGTCAGGTTCTTGTTTTCCTCGTCGAACATGATCTCCCAGCTGTCGGAGGCCTTGGCGTATTCGGTGTTGCGCACGAGGCCCTCGAAGCCCGCAAGCAGCGGCACGCCGAAGGTCTTGCCGTCGACGGTGAGCTGCGGCGCGCCCTTGTAGGCGGCGGCGAGCTTGCCCCAGTTCTTCAGCCGCCCGGTGTCGAGCGTCGAGAGCAGGTTCGACTTCATGAACTGCGACAGACGGTGACCGGTGACGGTCACGATATCGGTGGAAGGTGCGGCACCCTCGGCGGTCAAGAGGTTGTACTGCTTACCCTGGTCGTCGGTCAGGCGGATGCGCACCTCGATGCCGGTATCCTTCTGGAACTGGTCGATGAAGGACTGCGGTACGAACTTGTCGTAGGTCGTGATGTTCACGACCTTGCTCTGGGCGAAGGCCGGGCGGATGATCGAAGGTGCCGCGAGCACCCCCGCCCCGGCTACCAACAGCTTCATGGCCGATCGGCGGGTAACGTCAAAATTGTTCATCTCGTTCTCCTCATTTTAGCAGGCTCAATTTCCATGTGAGCGTTCAGAGCTTTTTGCTCCCCTTTATTTCGCCGCCGGGTTGTCCGGCAGCGCACCATTGCCGGCGTTCCTGCCGGCAAAGCTTCTTTCGGCGATACGCGCCATCTGCTTGGGATCGTGCACGATGAGATCCGGCATCCGCTCCGACGCGATCCGCGCTATCCGTTGAATGAGTTCCCGGACGCCGGCCGAAAGCGGGCGCGAGCCGGCCGACAGGATCGCCCACAGGAAGGGGATCTCGACGTCGAGAGGCCGAACGACGATGGGCGCCGATTGCAGGCCATAGGCGGTCGCCGGCTCGATGATCGCCACGCCAAGGCCGAGCGATGCGACTTGCACAGCGTTTTGCGCCGCGTTGGTCGCGATGATGCGATTGGGACGCACGCCGGCTGCATCGAGCACTTCATCGACGCTGTGGCGCAGCCGAAACGGATTGGACATGGTGACGAGCGTGCGCCCGGCGAGATCGGCGATCGAGATCACGTCTTTCGCCGCCAGCGGATCGTGCGGCGCAACGGCGGCGACGCAGCGCCCTTCGAAGAAGCCTTGCACCTCCAGGCCCGGCTGATCGGCCGGCAGCGAGGTCACGCAGAAATCGGCCGTGCGCGCGAACACCGACTGCACGGCCGCCTCGGCCGGCATGCTGCGCAGATTGATCGTGTGGGGCAGCAGATGTTCCGGCAGTTCGGCAAGTGCGATCGGGATGATGCCGCTGGCAAAGGCCGGCGTTGCGGCGATCTCGATCGGCTCGGGTTCCTTGCCGGCGATTGCCTTGGCGCGATTGCGCAGGTGCCCGATGCCGCTGACAAAACGCTCCGCATCCTCATGGAAGGCAATGCCCTTGTCGGTCGGCGCGATCCTCGGGCCATTCCGCTCGAACAGCGCAAAACCGAGCGACGTCTCCAGGTCCTGGATCAGGCGCGTCACCTGCGACTGCGAGCGGTCGAGCAGGCGGGCAGCACCTGTGATGCTGCCCGTCGACATAACGGCGAGAAAGGCCTCGAGATCGCGTACTTCCATCGGCTATCATGCGCTCCCTGCATGGTTGACGATCAATAGTGCATAAAACGCATTCTTAGTTCTAGTGACAAAAGACAATTTTTCTCGGATGGGGTCGACCGGGCCGGATCAGGCCGGCCCTTGCGGCCTCACCAGTCCATGACGACCTTTCCGGAGTTGCCGGAGCGCATCGCTTCGAAGCCGTCGCGGAATTCGTCGATCTTGATGCGGTGGGTGATGACCGGGGAGAGGTCGAGGCCGCCTTGAACGAAGGCAATCATCTTGTACCAGGTCTCGAACATCTCGCGGCCGTAGATGCCCTTGAGGTTGAGCATCTTGAAGATGACCTTGTTCCAGTCGATCTCGAAGCCGGCGGGTGCGATGCCGAGGATGGCGATCTTGCCGCCATTGTTCATCTTGTCGATCATGTCGCGGAAGGCGGGTGCTGCACCGGACATTTCCAGCCCGACGTCAAAACCCTCGGTCATGCCGATCGCCTTCATCACGTCGGCAAGGTTCTCCTTCGACGCGTCGACGACATGATCGATGCCGACGCTTTTCGCGAGCGCCAGCCGCGTCGGGTTGATGTCGGTGATGACCACCTTGCGCGCGCCCGAGCGCTTGGCGACCATCGCCCCCATGATGCCGATCGGGCCGGCGCCGGTCACAAGCACGTCCTCGCCGACGAGATCGAAGGAAAGGGCGGTGTGCACCGCATTGCCGAACGGATCGAAGATCGCCGCGACTTCATCCGGCACGTCCTCGGGGATCGGCACGACGTTATACTCCGGCAGGCAGACGAACTCGCCGAACGAACCCGGCCGGTTGACGCCAACGCCGAGCGTGTTGCGGCAGAGATGCCCGCGCCCGGCCCGGCAGTTGCGGCACTTGCCGCAGACGATGTGGCCCTCGCCCGAGACCCGCTCGCCGACATGGTACTTGGTGACCGCCGAGCCGACCTCGGCGATCTCGCCCATGAACTCGTGGCCGACGACCATCGGCACCGGAATGGTCTTCTGCGCCCACTGGTCCCAGTTCCAGATGTGCACGTCCGTGCCGCAGATCGCCGATTTCTTCACCTTGATCAGCACGTCGTTCGGGCCGATCTCCGGCACCGGCACGCGCTCCATCCAGAGGCCCTCTTCCGGCTTCGACTTCACCAGCGCCTTCATCATGTTCGTCATCGGTCTCTCCCTCAGATCACACCGAGGTCGCGGCCGACCTCTTCGAAGGCGGCGATCGCCCGGCGGACGTCCGCTTCACTATGCGCTGCCGACATCTGCGTGCGGATGCGCGCCTGGCCCTTCGGCACCACCGGGAAGGAGAAGCCGATGACATAGACGCCCTTCTTCAGCATGCGTGCCGCCATCTCCTGAGCAAGGGCTGCATCACCGAGCATGACCGGGATGATCGGGTGGCCTTCGCCGGCCAGCGTGAAGCCGAGCTTCGACATCTCCGAGCGGAAGAGGTTCGCATTGGCGTAAAGCCTTTCGCGAAGCGCATCGCCGTTCTCGATCAGATCGAACACTTTGAGCGAGGCCGCGGCAATCACCGGCGCCAGCGTGTTGGAGAACAGATAGGGACGCGAGCGCTGGCGCAGCCAGTCGACCACTTCGGTCTTGGCCGAGGTGTAACCACCGGAGGCACCGCCAAGCGCCTTGCCGAGCGTGCCGGTGATGATGTCGATCCGGCCCTCGACGCCACAATGTTCGGCCGAGCCGCGACCATGTCTGCCGACGAAGCCGACCGCATGGCTGTCGTCGACCATGACCATGGCGCCGTACTTGTCGGCGAGATCGCAGACCCCTTTGAGATTGGCGATGATGCCATCCATCGAGAACACACCGTCGGTGGCGATCAGCTTGAAGCGGCTGCCCTCGGCCTTCTTCAGCTCCTCTTCCAGCGCTGCCATGTCGTTGTTGGCATAACGGAAGCGCTTGGCCTTCGACAGCCGCACGCCGTCGATGATCGAGGCGTGGTTGAGCGCGTCGGAGATGATCGCATCCTCTTCGCCCAAGAGCGTTTCGAACAGGCCGCCATTGGCGTCGAAACACGACGAATAGAGGATCGTGTCTTCCATGCCGAGGAACGACGAGATCCGGGCCTCGAGTGCTTTATGCTCCTCCTGCGTACCGCAGATGAAGCGCACCGAGGCCATGCCGTAGCCGTAGCGGTCGAGCGCCTGTTTGCCGGCCTCCGCCAGCTCCTCGTTGTCAGCCAGGCCGAGATAGTTGTTGGCGCAGAAGTTGAGCACCCGCTCGCCCGAGGCGACCGCAATCTCGCCCGCCTGCTTCGAGGTGATCACACGCTCCGACTTGTACAACCCGGCCGTCCTCAGGCCCTCGAGTTCTGATCGGAGATGGGACAGGAAGCGGTCGCTCATTCAGGCACGCCCCTCTCGGCTCGATCGACAGCGGCAACGGGCGGAAAGCCGGTGCGGCAGAGCGCATCGAGACCTTCGAGATCCAGTTGCTCGAGACCCAGTTCCGGAAGGAGGTCGTTCTCGCCTTCGAAGTCCCGGCCGTACATGGCCGAAAAGATGCGGATTCCCGCCTCGTGCAGGTCTGCCGGGCATCCGGCGAGACGCGCGAGCTGCGCCGTGACCACCAGACCGAAGGGGACATCTTCCGTCACGTAACGGCTATCGGCCGTCGCAGGGCCCGTACCGTTGTTTCCGGCCTGGTACATTTCCTGGTTCATCTGCGAGATGGTGCTGACCGGCACATGGAACGACAGGTGGAAATGCTGGAAGATGTCACGCACCTTCAGCTGCAACCTCTCGGCGACGGCCAGCCGCTCACGGTCGAGCGTCTCCAATAGGCGACCGATGTTGGGGGTGACGTTCTGGGCCTGCACCCAGCTTTCGCCACGCTCCATGCGCGACATGTTGCCGAGCGCGATGCCGAGGTGGTTTTGCGGGTTGAGGTTCGAAAGCGCGATGGCCAGCAGGCTGCCGCGATCGACGAAATGTTCGCCGAAAAGCGCCGTGCAGACCGCGTGACCGCGCGCACTCTCCGATGCTGGAAGCGTCGCCAGATCGACCTGCTTGCGGATGGTGTTGACATGCGCCAGCGCCGGGCCGAGCTTCCGGCCGCTGACGATCGTCGTGCCCCAGGCAACGATCGGCAAGGTAATGCCGCGTGCGGCCAGCAGCGACGAGAGATAGAGCGCTCCGAACGAAGTGTGCGAGCTGAAGATCACCACCTGGCCGGCGGTCAGATGCGGCGCGATAGCGTCCAGCACGAAACGGTGGCCATAGGCCGGCAGCGCGATGAGGATCGCATCGGTATCGTGGACGAGATCTTCCGCACTCTTGGCAACGGCCGGAAGGAAGGTACCTTCGATGGCGCCCTCGGCCCTGAGGCGTTCTCCCTCGGCAAGTGCCACAGTGCCGGTGCCGGACGGCGACCAGAGCGTTGCCTTGTGTCCCAGTTTTTCAAGAAGTGCAGCGGTGCCAAAGGCAATAGAGCCAGCACCTGCGATACCTACGCGCATGTCGTTTTCCACTTTCATTGATATCGGGTAGCGGGCGCAGCCGGGCGCCCGCCGTCGAGATGTTGCGGCTAAGCCGCGTTGCGGGCGGGGATGAGCGTGGTCGCTTCGGACGACCAGCCGACCCAGATGTCGTCGCGGCTGAGGCCTTCCACCTCGCTTGGATGAACGAGCGCGTTGAGCAGATGCCCCTCGCCGATCTCGACCTTGAGCGATGTGTGGTTGCCCTTGAAAACCCGCTGGCGGATGCGCCCCCGGATCCGGTTGGCGACGCCCGGTTCCTGCGCCGAACATTGGATCGCTTCCGGCCGCAGGACGACATAGATCGCATCGCCTGCCTTGGGAGACAGCGCGCCGGCCGACGCCTTGATCGTCATGCCGTTCCACCGCACCGCCGCTTCGCCGGCTTCGGTGCCGACGACATCCGACTGCAACAGATTGGTTTCGCCGAGGAAGGTCGCCACGAAGGCGGAACCGGGCCGCTTGTAGAGGCTCGCCGGATCGCCCATCTGCTCGATCCGGCCATTGTTCATGACCACGATCGTATCCGACATGGTGAGCGCCTCTTCCTGGTCGTGGGTCACGAACATGAAGGTCTTGCCCGTCTGTTCCTGGATCGCCTTGAGCTCGATCTGCATGGTCTGGCGAAGCTTGGCGTCAAGCGCCGAGAGCGGCTCGTCCAGAAGCAGAACATCGGGATCCGGCGCCAAGGCGCGCATGAGCGCAACACGCTGACGTTGGCCGCCCGACAGCTCGGACGGGAGGCGGCCGGCAAAATCCTGCAGTTGCACGAGTTCCAGGAGTTCGGAGACACGCCTCTGGATCTGTTTCTGGTCGACGCCCTTCAGCTCCAGGCCGAAGGCGATGTTCTTTGCGACCGACATGTGCGGGAACAGCGCGTAATCCTGGAACACGATGTTGACGTTGCGCCGGTTCGGCGGAACCATTGTCACGTCGCGGCCGGAGAGCAGAATGCGGCCCTCCGTCGGCGTTTCGAACCCGCCGAGCATGCGCAGCGTCGTCGACTTGCCGCAGCCGGAGGGGCCGAGCAGGGTGACGAACTTGCCGCGTTCGATGTTGAGGTTGAGATTATCGACGGCGACAAAACTGCCGAAGCTCTTGCGGACATTTTCGAACTGAACAACCGGTTGCATCAGCGGATCCTCGAACGACGTGTGAGATATTCTGCGTAGAGCCCGACCACGGCGGTCACGACCAGGACGAGCGTCGCCATGACGTTGATTTCCGGAGACATGCCGGACTGCACGCGGGCGAAGATCAGCATCGGCAGCGTCGGGCGATACCCGCCGAGGAAGAAGGTGCGGACGAAGTCATCGCTCGACAGCAGCAGGCAGAAGATCATGCCGCCGAAGATGGCCGGTCCGAGGTAGGGGAGCGTGACGCGGAAGAAGGTGACGATGCTGTCGGCACCGAGATCGCGGGCGGCATCGACGAGATTGCCTGGCATCGAGCGCAGCCGCGTCAGCACCATGACCACCACGAAGGGCACCGCGTGGACGACGTGGCCGAGGATGATGGCGACCGTGCCGGTCGGCAGGTCGATGGTGGTGATGAAGATGCGCAGCGAAATCGCCGAGATCATGCCCGGCACGACGGCCGGGAGGCAGGCGACGGCAAAGGCCACGTATTGAGCGGCGCCCCGCAGCGACCCGATCAGCATCGCGATCCAGACGCCGATGACCGTCGCGATGGCGGTCGTCGCCGCGGCGATCATGATCGTGTAGAGGCAAGCGTCCAGGAACTGCTTGTCCTTGATAACCTTGGCATACCAGTCGATCGTCAGGTTACCGAGCGGGAACGAAATGAAGCTCGCATCCTTGAAGCTGACCGCCACCATCAGCGACAGCGGCAGAAACAGGTACAGGACAAACAGCCAGTAGAAGGACTTCAGAGCCAGTCCCGGCCAATCGTGAAACATGGCGCGCATCAGAATGTCCTTTGCTTCGAGCCGCCGACGACCCGCATGAACAGACCTACGGTGACGAGGGATGCGGCAAGCATGATCATCGCGAAGGCGGCACCGGCCGGCCAACGGCTGCTGGCGCCGTGGAAGAAGCTGCTGATCGTCTCGGAGAACATGCTGGTGGTCGGCCCGCCGAGAAGAATGGGAGCGGCGAACACACCCATGCAGGTGAGGAAGACCAGCGAGCATCCCGACACGATGCCATCGCGCGAAAGCGGCAGGATGATGCGGCGGAAGCGCGTGAACGGCCCCGCGCCGAGATCCGCCGAGGCGTCGAGTAGCGACTTCGGGATCTTCTCGATCGCCGAATAGAGCGGCAGCAGCATGTAGAGACAGACCATGTAGACCAGGCCGAAGCTGATCGAAAACGAGGTGTAGAGCATCTGGATCGGACGCTCGGTCAGGCCGATCTCCCGCAGCAGCACGTTGACGGCACCGCGATTGGCGAGAAGCATGATGACCGAGAAGATGCGGATGATTTCGCCTGCCCAGAACGGCGCCAAGAGCAGGAGCAGCGCGCGCGACCTGTTGCCGGTCGCAACCACCTTCGCCACGTAGTAGGCGACCGGATAGACCACGACCAAGGTGACGGCCGTTGCGATGGAGGCATAGATGAAGCTGCGCAGCAGCGGCATCCAGTAGAGCTTTTCACTGAAGAAGAGCGCGTAGTTGTCGAATGTGAATTCGGCCTCCACGCCCGGCTGCGGCGGATAGCTGGAGAGCAGGCTGATGCGCAGCATTTCGTAGATGGGGCCGATGTGCATCATCAGCATCCAGGCGACCGGCACGCCGGCCAAAAGCAGGATGCGCCCATATCGCCACTCGGCAACCGCGCCCAGAGTGTAGCGATAGAGCGGTGAGTTGATCACCCTCGCGACACCGGTCGAGTATTTCATGTGCGCAGCGCGGACGGGGATACCGCCACCTGCCGCATGTGTTCCCACGGCCATTGTTTTAATCCCAAAGCTTGTCCGCGACCCGACGGGTGTTGGCAGGACATGCGTCACCGTTCCGACCCCGCCGCCACGGCGAGGTCGGTCAGTCAGTCGTCACGATACGATTGCTTAAGCCGCCTTCAGTTCCGCGACGGCCCGATCGATGATCTCGTTCTTCATCGAGCGATTGAGCGAGCTGAAGAAGGTGACGCGCTCGAGCTCTTCCTGCGGCAGCGTCGATGCCAGCCGCTCCCTGTCGTCGAGCAGCTTGTCGACGCCAGAGATCGTCGAGCTGAAGCCGGAGGTGCGGGTCATCGCCGCGCCGACCTCGGGATTGGCGAGGATCGCGTCGAACAGCTTGTAGGCGTTCTCGGCATTGGGCGCGTTGTTGACGATGTTCAGCGTGTAGCAGAACCCGTAGGTGCCTTCCTTCGGAACGGAGAGCTTGACCGGCACGCCGTCCATGATCAGCTTGGCGGCAGGACCCGACCAGGCCTGCGCCAGGTGGATGTCCTCGTTGATGAACATCTGCTGCACTTCGCTGGCCGCATCGTAATACTTGCGAACCATATGCTTGTGCTTGATCAGGTGGTCGCGCGCTTCGCTGGCGGCCTTCTGGGCCGCCTCGACCTTGTCGGTGTAAGTGACGAAGTCCCCGTCATGGCCGAGATACTTCATGGTGATCGACATGAAATCGCCGGCCATGTAAGCGGTCAGGCCTTCGTACTTCTCGTCGAACATGATGCCCCAGCTGTCGGCTTCCGGCACGTAGTCAGTGTTGCGCACGAGGCCTTCGTAGCCGGCAAGGATCGGCAATCCCCAGAGGTTGCCCTCATAGCGCGCCCAGGCGGCATCCTGATAGGCAGGATTGAGGTTCGACCAGTTGCGCAGCTTTGCCGTATCCAGCGCCTGCACCAGTTTCGAGCCGATGAACTGCCCGTAGCGGTGGCCCGCGACCGTGACGATATCGGTCGTCGGGTTTGCGCCCTCCGCCGTCAAGAGGTTGTACTGCTTGCCCTGGTCGTCGGTCAGGCGGATGCGAACCTCGATGCCGCTATCCTTCTGGAACTGCTCGATGAAGTCCTGCGGCAGGAACTTGTCGTAAGTTGTGATGTTGAGAACCGAGCTCTGCGCATGCGCCGACCGGATGTAAGGCGCGGCGAGCATCGTAGCGCCCCCTGCCCCCAACAGCTTGAGCGCGCTCCTGCGATTGATTTTCTGCCCGATAATCATTGTTCCTCCTCTCGCCTCCCAGCGTGACCTGATGGCGTCAGTGCGCCGCATAAGCGCTATCCTGATCCCGTCGCCAATCGCGCAACCGGATCGATCCGACTGCAGCCTGCCTAGAGATAAGCGCAGCAAATTTGACCCGTCTAATTGTTTTTGAGTCTGCGTCCATTCCAAAAGGTTATAGGCTAGGATTTGCGCTGGGATGGGGAATGGCGATATTTTGCAGGGGCCCCGGGCAGACGCATTGTCAACCTGCGCGCGCAAAGCTAGGCTGGAGCCAATTCGGACCTGCATGAAGTTATGAAATGAAGCGCGCACCGAACCTACGACAAATCGAGGCTCTCAAGGCCGTCATCGAATGCGGCACGGTCAGCCGTGCCGCGGAAGTCCTGCACATCTCGCAACCCGCTGTGAGCAAACTGCTGGCGCATCTGGAAGAAGATACGGAGCTTGAACTCTTCGAGCGCATCAAGGGGCGGCTCATTCCTTCGGAGCATGGGATGCGGCTCTACAAGGAGATCGATCGCGTCTTCGCCGGCATCAAGCAGATCGAGCGCGCCGTCGACCTGATCCGGCGCGAGGAACTGGGGCAGATCTCGGTCGGCGTGATGCCGGCGCTCTCAGGCCTCTTCATTAGCCACACCAACAAGCGTTTCCTCGCCGGTCACGGCGACGCCTATATCTCGGTGGTGATCCGCAGCTCGCAGTTCATCGTCGAATGGCTGCTGTCCAAGCAGGTCGATATCGGCCTGATCAATCGCAACACGGACAACCCTTACATCGAGTGCGTGCCGCTGCGCGGTGGGGATCTCGTCTGCATCGCGCCGCGCGATCATCGCTTTGCCGCGAAACAGGAGATCGTGCCCAGCGACATCCACGGCGAACCCTATATCGGCTTTGCCGCCGACAACCGCATCCGGCAGAAGATCGAAAGTACGCTCGATACCTATGGCACGCGCCTGAACTACATCATGGACGCGACGCTGGCGCCGGCGGTGTGTGAAATGGTCGCCAACGGGCTCGGGATCGCCATCGTCGACCCGGTCTTCGCCTTTGGCCAACGCGACCGGCTGACGATCAGGCCGTTCCTCCCCAGCATCCCATCGGATCTCAGCCTCTGCTGGTTGCGCGACACGCGGAACCGGCACCTGGTCGACGCCTATGTCGAGGCGACCCGCGCGACGGTCCACGACATGCGACAAGCAATGGAGACGGTCTGAGGTCGCGTGTGGCGGCCCGCGG